>JAGCWE010000012.1 GCA_017962005.1 Paludibacteraceae bacterium
GCCTTGCGTGCCATCGTTGTCAGCCTCCTGATGTAGTCGCTATACACTTCCAAGTAGCGGCAGAGATATTGCTCCTTGACCTGGTTGGCGACAGTCAGTTGCGTATTGATAGCCGACAACTGCCGGTTGAGAAGTGACAGTTTCCGGTTCTGATGAAGAGAATAGATGACCAACAGAATGAGAACAAACAGCAAGATGGCTAACGCTGTGAGTGCGATGACAAGATTGCTATTGCTCTGCAGGAGGTTATGCTCGTATTTTTTGCCGATGGTGTGTCCCAACGCATAGGTCTGGACATAGCGTGTCGGCGCATTGAAGAAAGAGGCATTGGTCAGTGTATAATTACTAATCCGATAAGCCCGCTTGATATCCCCTTTCTCGTAGCAATCCTTGGCTATCAGCCATGAAGAGCCGTTGTCGGTTATACCGCACCGCACGTCTGTGATAGCCGAGCGTATCAGCCATTCCGTCCGCTTTTCCTGATTGCCTGCCTGCTCATAGAGCATAGCCTGACCGTATGCTAAAATAGCCCAGAGATTCTCATCGGGTGTGGTACGTTCCAACAGGAGAAGGTTGTTTTGAATAGCCGTTTCCCAATCCTTTCGGTCTTGTGCGCGATACTGCTCCAACCACAGCCGACTTTCCACAGCATGAACGGTGTCTTTCTCCAATGCCGTCTCGAGCGAGTCATAGTACTGGAGGGCTAAATGTTCCCATTTCTTTTGTCCGAATTGCGGCGTCAAGGTCGTGGTCGCCGCCTCTTGATACAGAAGCCAGATAGCCTTATACCCTTCTACGCTACTGATAGACGGACGTTTTGGGTTTTCCAACAGCTCAAATGCAATCGCATAGTGTCCCGAATAGGTCAGTAACTGCAAGAAACCGATAAAAGCCTGCGAACGGATAGGCTCTTCCGCCTCACTCAATGCCAGATACCAGGCGCGCGATGAGTCGGACTGGAAATGCTGGTACTCGCGTGCTATGCGCAGCCGCAACATGTCGGTCAGAGGGCGCAACGCTTTCAGCGAGTCAATGCGCGCTTGTCGCCGGGCGGTATAAACCTCCGTGCGGGCAATCTCCTTGTCATACACCCGCAGCAGCGAATCGTTGGTGGAGAGGCGTGCGTGGAGTGCCAGACAACTGACAGCGGACAGGATAAACAGTAGCAATCGTTTCATAGTGAGGTGGTATTGAATTACAGAACTGCGTGCAGATTCGTTTCCAATTGCTTCACGCTGCTTGCTCCAACCAGCACGGAAGTCACCCCTTCTTGGTTGAGAATCCACACGAGAGCCTCTTGCGCAATCGTTTTCCCGTGCGCCAATGCTTGCTTCTGCAGTTCGTGCAAGTAATTGAGCAGTTTGTCGGTACGGTTATATGGGTGCAGAAACTTGTCCTTCGCCATACGGCTGTCCGCCGGAATACCTTCCAGATAGCGTTCGGTGAGCAGCCCCTGTGCAAGAGGCGAATAGGCAATGAATCCTATTCCTTGCTCCTTACAGAAAGCGAGGATGCCCTCTTCTATCGGATTCTGATGTAGCATATTGAGCCGTCCTTGATAGATAAGCAGCGGTGCATCGTGTTCGCGCAGATAAGTTACGGCTTGTTTCAGAGGCTCCAAAGGCCAGTTGGATATTCCTAAATAGAGTGCTTTGCCCGCACGTACGATGTCCACCATCGCCTGCAACGTCTCTTCTATGGGCGTATCGGGGTCGAAGCGGTGGGAATAGAACAAGTCCACATAGTCTAACTTCATTCGTTTGAGCGACTGGTCAAGGCTTGCTATCAGATATTTACGGCTTCCGTGGTCGCCGTAAGGCCCTTGCCACATATCATAGCCCGCTTTGGTGGCGATGAACAATTCGTCGCGGTAAGGACGAAAATCATCCTCCATCAGCCTGCCGAACGTCTCCTCCGCACTGCCATAGGGCGGACCGTAGTTGTTCGCCAAATCAAAATGGGTGATGCCGTGGTCGAAAGCATAGTGGGTCATCGCCCTGCTGCGCTCGTACGGGTCAACACCGCCAAAGTTATGCCAGAAGCCTAAACTCACTTTCGGTAACATCACTCCGCTGCGCCCGCAACGGGCATATAGTTGCTCCGACTGAGCGTAACGCGATGCCGAAGCCATGTAAATTCCTTTCAAATCCATAGTTCAATATATTTGTTATGAAAACGCGACAAAAGTATCGTATTTATTTGAGTTATGCACCATTTTTCTGCAAAAAATTGTAAACCTCAGTTAGCAAAATAGGTACAAAAGCCGTACTTTTTTTGCGAAAAGTATTTTGCAATAGGCTGTTTATCAGTATAAATTGCCATACTATACGTACTTTCGGCATATATACGCCCGCGAGGAGGGTGTACGCGTGAAAGATAGATGCTAACTTTGCCACAAATTTTTAACGGAAAAATACTATCACATTAATTTTACCAACATGAAAAAAACTCTTCTTCTTTTCTTTTCGTTGAGCATAGCCCTGACGGGTTTTGCCAAGCAGTACTGCAACGAACCGATTACCTCCCGTGACGGTCATACTGCTACTGTAACAATGAGCCTTGTGAGCGGGGATATCTATGAGTTCTCCATCACGACAAGTGACAATATCGTTTCATTCAACGCGGCAGGGTCGAACCTCTACTGCGAAAAAGACGGTGTTGGCGGCTACCACATGTCCGAATATCTTGTTCAGAACGGCAACACGCTCAGTATGCAGTTCACATCAAGTGTTACGCCACGCATCTATGCAGATGCTCTTTTCATTGTCTTGGAAGGCCATGGAGAGGACTTGTTCTCCATTCCTATGGATGCCGATTGGTCTGCTTGTGTGGTGGATGCAACCGAATATGCCATTACCGTCATCCAGCCGGCAGAGGGTGGTTCTATCGCAGCAGGCGCTGCTACGGCAACGTATGGCACGGTGGTTACCCTGACAGCAACGCCTGACGAGGGTAAGCAATTGGACAAATGGAGCGTGAAAGATGCGTCAAACAATGCCATAGCAGTTACTAAGGCAGGGACATTCGTTATGCCTGCGAGCCAAGTTACTGTTACTGCCACTTTCAAGGACAAGTCGGACATCACCCCTGCCACTTTCACCGGTACGACTACCGAAGAGGTGGCTGCGTTTGAGTGGAGCATTACCCGCAACGCAGACCAAACGCTCACTTTCGCCATCAGTTGGGATAATCCCTTGGAAGGGGTCGCTCCGCAGGTAAGTGTAGGAGACAAACTGTTCCTCCAGATGGATCTTGACGGCAATTCTGCTACTTATACGACCGAAGCTACATACGAAGACGGCGAGACACCGGCTATTTTCTTCTACATAGCCTATACGGGTGCTGCCGTACGGATAGATGTAGACTATACGGTAGGCGCGGGCGAGACGACTCCCGGTCCTACTGCGGTGGAGGATATCCGCCGCAGCGAGGAGCAGCACGTGCGCAAGGTGATAGAGAACGGCGTGCCCTATTTTATTCGCAATGGCGTACGCTACAATATGCTCGGAACAATCATTAATTATTAACCCAAAACAATAAACACTATGAAAAACAAACTAACTTTACTCTTTGCGCTCCTCTGCGCAAGCGTGATGAGTTTTGCCATTGACTGGGATTCCAAGCCTTGGATAGGCAATGGATCCGGCAATGCTGCTTACACAGATGCCATGAAGATTGATTTACAGGCAGGTGTGAATGTGGTAAATCTTCAAGAACCCGGATTCTCGTCAGGGAATGCAGGTATCTACATTACTGTACCTGATGCAGCGTTTAACAAAGCGACTTTCAACGGAGAGGAACGCACCATTTATTCACAAGGTGCTGGTATAATCCTTCCGCTCGCTGCATTCACGGATATGTACACCGAAGTTGTGATTCTTAATGATGAGAATGTGCGGTGGACTGTGACGGTTTACTGGAAAGACGGTGCAGAAACCGGCGGCGGTTCGGGCTTGACCAATCCGGAGTTAAGCATCAATTCTGCTGCAGAGACATTGGATGCTACCAATAGTGAAACGTTCCAAATCGTTGCAACTCAAGCGGGCGACGGTGCTGTCTCTTACGAAAGCAGCAATGCCGGTGTGGCATCTGTGGATAATACAGGTTTGGTAACAGCAGTAGGTCGCGGCACGGCAACCATTACTATCAGTACGGCAGAAACCGCTACTTACGCAGCAAGCAGCAAAACGCTCACCGTTACCGTTACAGGTCCTATTAACTGGGAGGCTATTGGTTGGCTGCAGAACAGCGACAAGTACAAGTTGGTGGTTGACCCTGAAATAGGCAGCCAGTTTGGTGGAATACGCAAAGAAGGCGACAACCTTTGGGTTGGTTTCCCCTCTGCCGCATTCGGAGCAATGTCTATTGAATCTAATGGAGGCGAAGGCGCGTACAGAACCTTTGCTCTGTCTAATTTTACCCAGCAACTCAATCAGTTTACGGTTGTGTGTGATAACGTTACCTATACGTTTGATGTATATTATGCCGATGGCGAACCGGCTGATTTGACAGGTTGGAATCTTGCCAAGGGCAAAGCAGCCTATGCCGGTCATGTGGCAGAGAATGGAATAGCCGCTGCCAATGACGGCAATATGGGTACGCGTTGGGGGTCTTACGGCGCATCCCACTATGCCGCTGTGGGCGAGAGTGCAGGAGACTGGTGGTACGTGGACTTGGGCGGTACCTACCGCATTGACCAAGTGAAGATTCTGTTTGAGGCTGCTGCTCCGACAGATTATGATTTGCTCGTTTCTAACAACGCTGTTTCGTGGACGGTTATCGGTACATATACCACAGAACCCAACATAGGTAATACAGATGCAAATTACAACGAATACAATTTCACGAACAAAGTAGGACGTTACGTAAAGATTTTTGCCCGCGATGCTACTTTCGGTATGGCATATGGTATCTCTATATGGGAGTTTGAGGTTTATGGTGACCGTGCCAGCATATCGGATGTCAATCCGCCTGTCATGGGAACGGCAAGCCTGAGCGGAACGCCTTCGTATGACAGAGTGAACATCGCCGTTGCCGGAACGGATGAGGAAGACGGCGCAGTTACCCAATTCCACGTAGTGGATGCCACCCATGGTGTGGACCAGTCGCAGACAGCAGAAGCCGGTGTTATTACCGTTACAGGACTGGACGCACAGACAAGTTATACATTTACCATCACTGCTTTGGATGCAGCCGGTAACGAGTCGGCTAACAGCGTGAATGTAGCAGCCACGACCACACAGGACACTTCTATTCCTTTGGTTGCCGCTCCTGTTCCTAACGCAACCGGCAAAGAGATAGTACCTATTTATAGTGACGCCTTTGCCTCTATTCTTGAGCACGAATTTGACAAGGACGGTTTCGCAGGTGTTACATTGATGATGGAGCAAAACATCAGCGGCGACCATAGCCTCGTATATAATGTGGCAGGTGCCAATGAGGTTACATGGGGTATGTATGATGATGGTGCCAATGCTATCATAGCCCAATCGGAATATCGCGGTTCAGGTATGGGTGTGGATGCATCAGCAATGGAGTATCTGCACATTGATATATGGTCGCAGCAAGCAGGCACGAATGTTATCAACATCAACGTCAATGATGCCGCCTTGACTTCCTTGCGTCTGTCCCACAGCGGAAATGGATGGCAGAGCTATGATATCGCTATGTCCGATTTCGGATTCAACTCGGAGAATCCAGCACTCAGTAGTGATAATGTGCGCTGGATGAAATTCAACGGTATCGGCTTCATTAGCGGCAAGATGGCTTTGGACAACGTCTATTTCTGGAAGACGGCTACAGGATTGCATGCTGTATCGGCTACTGCCAACAACGCTTCGTTCGGAACAGCATCCGTAGTGGTTACTGAAACAGGTCTGGCTCCTGAAGGAGGAACGGTGGCTGACGGAACGGAAGTTACTTTCACTGCTGCGGCTAACGACGGATATATCTTCGTTGACTGGTCGAATGGCAACACCAATGCCTCGTTCAATGCTACTGTTGACGCAACAATGAACCTCACTGCCAACTTCCGTGCTTTGGGTACGACTTACTGCAATACGGAAATGACAGCCGGTGGCCATACCGTTTATGTTACGATGAAACGCTCGGATGTAAATGAATACACGCTGACCGTTCGCTCGGCAGATGAAATGAGTGACTTCGGTGGTACGGTATTCTATCGTCCTGAAAACATACTTGTCAAAGATGTCCGCAACGAAGGCGTTCTTTCTGACGGCAACCATACGTTGTCCGTAACGATGGAATCGGAAGGCGAACCGTATTTCGGTACTCCGTTGTACGTAGTATTTGCCGGTACGGGCGAAGTAACCTACAATCAAACGCAGAATGTCCGTCCCGAATATGCAGTTGCTTGCGATGATGCCGTATCGGTAACGTCTATCTCCTTGAGCCAGGCATCGGCTAACTTGCTGGTAGGAAAGACACTGACTCTTACTCCGACTTTCACACCCGCTTACGCTACCGACCAGGCTCTGACGTGGGAAACCTCTGACGCTTCTGTTGCCACCGTAGCAGGAGGTGTCGTAACAGCCGTAACAGCAGGAACAGCCACCATTACCGCCAAATTGACATCTGACAACACGGTTTACGCCACCTGCGCCATCACGGTAGTGGATGCATTAACCGAGGCTACATGGCACGGCTATGCGGTAGCTACTCCTCCGACAGAGAGCAACATCCTGCTGACCTATTCCATTACCCGTGACGTAGACCAACACCTTACATTCTCTCTGACCACCGACAAAGACCTGCTTGGCTTTGTAGCGTTCATTAACATTGCAGGTGTAGCCCACGAAGTAACCGGTTACGGCGCAGGTCATACGGCTACTTATACCACAGAAGAAACCTACGAGGATAACGTATCGCTCAACTGCATGTGGGACGTAAGAGGTGCCGGATATGGTCAAAACTTCTACTTCACCTATATGATAGGTTCGGAGAATCAAGAACCGAATGTAATGGCTGTTTATGAGGCGCAAGACAACACTTCCGCTCTTGCTGCACATAACAATGAGTTGATGGCAGCAGTTAGTGTCAACCGTTCGTTCACAGCCGACAACCTCTACACTCTTGTATTGCCCTTCGATGTGGATGAAACTGCTATGGCGGAAAAACTGCCCGGTACGCTGACTAAGCTGAACAATACCTACATCAAGGACAACGGCGACCTCCGCCTCAACTTTGTGAACGCTTCGTCCATCGAAGCGGGTGTACCGTATCTCTATGCTCCGGCTGCTGACGTGAAGAATCCTATCTTCACCGATGTAACTGTCAGCAATGTACTCCGTCCCATTGAGCCCGCAGACAACTATGCCGCATACTATGGAATCTATGCTCCGCGCGCCGGAGAGAGTCTGCTGAATATCACCAACGGCTATGTACTGGGTAGCGACCGCTATCTCTACAAAACGGCTGACCTGCCTGCTGAGCAGACCATGAACGCCCTGCGCGGCTATTTCGTGCTCAACTTCCCGACCGCTGGCCCCGGACTGGCTCCTCGTGCACGCGTCGTCTTCAATGAAGAAGAGATAGAGACTCCTACCGATGCAGAGCAAGTGCTGAATGGCGAAACAAGAAGCAGCAAGGTTCTGCGTAACGGCGTATTGTATATCCTTCGCGAAGGAAAGATTTACAATGCACAGGGACAAATGGTGGAAAGCAACAAGTAACCTTAAAATCAATTACAGCGATGAAAACATATTTCAGACCGGTTACACAAGTAACAGATTGCCAAGCTTCCTATATGCTTATGGCAGATGTCAGTAACGGCGGCTCACTGCTGGGTGTAAAGGACCTTTCATACGAACCTCCGTTCAATCCCATCGAAATCTATTGATAATCTTCGTTCACTCCGCTCATCGGTTGCCTTCATAGGGACTGGTGGGCGGAGGTTCGTCTATAGCCTTTACTATATAACGAACAGGAATTTCATTATGAAACAAAGAATCTTATTGTTAGCCGTCGTCTTCTTGTGCGCCGCAGGTCTGTATGCCCAGACCATTACGGTGACGGGCGTGGTGATGGCGGCAGACGAGCCTGATCCGGTTATCGGTGCCAGTGTGATGGTGAAAGGTACTACCGTCGGCACCATCACGGATTTTGACGGTAATTTCTCCGTTCAGGCAAACTCGGGCGACGTGCTGCAAATATCCTTCATAGGCTATAAGCCGCAAGAGATTGTGGTGAGCGGGACGCAGTTGCTGAAGATAACCTTGCAGCCGGATAACGTGCAGTTGGACGAGGTGGTAGCCATCGGTTACGGCACGATGAAGAAGAGCGACCTGACTGGCGCTGTGACCTCTGTCAGTGCGGAGCAGTTGCTCAAAGCCCCCGTCTCCGGTTTGGACCAGGCTCTGCAGGGTCGTGCCGCCGGTGTGATAGTGACCAATAATAGTGGTCAGCCGGGTGAAAGTGCTACAATCCGTATTCGCGGTTTAGGTTCGGCTACAGGTCAGAACGACCCCTTGTATGTAGTTGATGGTGTAATTACCGGCGACATCAAATGGCTGTCACCCACTGACATCAAGTCAATGGAGATACTGAAAGATGCCTCTGCTGCTGCTATCTATGGAAGCAGAGGTGCCAATGGTGTCATCCTCATCACTACCAAGAGCGGTAGCGAAGGGAAGGTAAATATAAGTTTTGATGCCTATTGGGGCATGCAGAACCGTTGGAAGAAGCTGGATGTGTTGAAGCGTGAAGACTTTGTGGATACAGAACTACGCATTCAGGCTATGCGAAATGGTGCGGAGGAGATTGCCTACTATCAGCAAAAAGGGTTCACTTCGTGGCTGAATATGTATAAATTAGGTAACGCGGATATCACGAAGATAAGCGAATACTATCCTATCAATTTCAATTATGCTGCCCAAGAGACTGACTGGCAGGATGCAGTGTTCCGTTCCAATGCTTTTATGCACAACTACAACCTCTCTTTTGATGGAGGCAGCGACAAAGGTCACTACGCACTCTCGGCATCGTATTACGGTCAGGAAGGAACTATTGTCGGTAGCGATTACAACCGCTTTACGCTTCGTCTGAATTCTGATTTCAAGGTACGTGACTGGCTCAAGATTGGCGAACATTTCTCTCTGGCATCTTCCTTTGGACGCAATGCTATGTTCAACAGCAGTTCTGCCGGCGCTTCTATGATTACCGCTGCGTTGGCTATGGCTCCTTGGGACCCTGTCTATTATCCGCAGGGTTCCGTAAACAAGTTCGGCGAGAATATCAGCGGTCATTATTCGGCGGGCAGCAACTTCAAGAACGTGACCAATCCCTACCAGATGGCTTTCAACACAGAACCTAATCATCGTGCAGAACGGGCATTAGGCGATGTGTTTGTAGAGATAACGCCGGTGGAGGGTCTGACCATCAAGTCGGCTGTCTCGGCAGACTTTGAGGTAAATCGTTCACGCAATTTCACATGGCCGAATATCTATACCAGTTACAATGCTTCGGATAAGAACTACCTGAACGCCAATCTCAACCGAGGCTTGCAACTGTTAGAAGAGACCACCGTTACGTATGCCCGTGAGATAGGCAAACATAATTTTTCAGTGATGGCAGGA
This sequence comes from Paludibacteraceae bacterium, assembly GCA_017962005.1. Classification (GTDB taxonomy): domain Bacteria; phylum Bacteroidota; class Bacteroidia; order Bacteroidales; family Paludibacteraceae; genus Colicola. The sequence continues at coordinate 9,594 of JAGCWE010000012.1, forward strand.
CAAACATGGTCTGAGTTCAACTATTACGGCATTGGTGGTTCGGGTGCGCAGATTATCAATCCTATCCCGAGCAACTGGTATCTGAATCGTACTACCGAGGATCAGACTTATGCCTCGGACGAAGTAGCGCGCAAGCGCCGTCTGTCCTTCCTCGGTCGTGCTTTCTATAACTACGACAGCCGTTATATGGTAACTATCAACTTCCGTGCGGACGCTTCCTCTAAATTTACTAAGAACCCGTGGGGCTTCTTCCCCTCAATGGCACTCGCGTGGCGACTGAGTGAAGAGCCTTTCTTGCGCAATTTGGAACTGGACTGGTTGGATAATATCAAACTGCGTGCAGGTTTTGGTCAGGTAGGTAACGACGGTATTAAATCCAATGCTTTCCAATACTCGATGGGTTCGTCTGTCGATGTGTTCTACGGTTATCCTCTCGGTCCGGAGCAGAACTCGGGTAACGCTACGGGTGGTGCTGCCGTGCTGACGTTGGTGGATGAAGGAGGCAAATGGGAGACGAACCAGCAATGGGATGCCGGTATCGACTTTGCTTTTTGGAATGGCAAGTTAAGCGGTACTATCGATTATTTCCACCGCTTAACGATTGACGCAATCCTTTATGTGAACGCGCCTGCGTATGTAGGCAACCGCTATTCGCTGGTTCGCAATGTGGGAAACATCCTCAACCAAGGCGTGGAGATTACCTTAGGCCACGATAACACAGTCGGTAAAGTACACTATAACATCGGTGCTAACGTCAGCTTCCTGCATAACGAACTGACTAAAATCAATGGCGGCTCACCTATTTGGGGAGATCGTACCAAGACCGACCAGGGTATGGCACTTAATTCGTTCTGGGGCTATCGGTACGAAGGTATATATCAGACCGATGAGGAGGCTTTGGAACAGCTTTATACCTATGATGCAGGTACAATCGGCGTACATGCTGGCGACGCACGTTATACGGATGTGAACGGCGACGGCAAGCTGGACGAAGCCGACAAAATGGTTATCGGCAATCCCTTCCCGAAATTGACTTATGCTCTTAACTTCGGTATTGATTTCTACGGAGTGGATATCCAGTTGTTCTTCCAAGGCGCAGCAGGCAACTCTATTTATAATGCCCAGCGTCAGATGTTGGAAAACGATGGCAGTGGCTATGCGTTGGCAAGTTATATGAAAGACAATGTATGGGTAGGTTATACTGCTGCTGTACAGAACGCTATGATAGCCAATGGTGTGAATCCGTATGAGTTGGAGAATCGCAAGGGGACTATTCCCAATCCGCTCGGCTCTCCGACGAACACTGAGAACTCCTCGCGGTTTATTGAGGACGGCTCTTATCTGCGTCTCAAGAACCTTCAGATTGGTTACACCCTGCCGCTCAAGGTAACGCAGAAGTTCCGTTGCCAGCGTCTGCGTTTCTACGCCACGGCAAGCAACCTCTTGACCTTCACAGGCTACAAGGGATATGACCCGGAAGTGGGAGGCGGTGTGGATTACGGTAACTACCCGCAGAGCAGAACATTCACGTTTGGATTGAACGCAACGTTCTAAATAGAAAGGAGACTATTATGAAAAAGATAAAAAGGTTTTTATTTTTGAGCGTAAGCGGTCTGTTGTCTTTGGGCATGTCGATTGGTTTTACTGGTTGTAAGGATTATCTGACGGAAATAGAGCCGGGTACTACGTTGCTGGAAGACTTCTTCTCTTCGACGGCTGCCGCAGTACAGAACGTTACCGGCTGCTATGTGCCGCTTATGTGGGAGTACAACAACACCTATTGCTCGGAGTGGTTCATAGGTGATATAGCAAGCGATGATGCCCTCAAAGGGGGTGGTTCTACCACGGATATGGCAGATGCATACGACATTGAGAATTGGCGGACAACCAACCAGAATACGTTGCTTCTGAATTACTACCGTGCACAGTATCAGGGAATAGGTCGTTGCAATTTGGCTTTGGAGTATATCAATAAGATGGCTGTAGGTATCGATGCAGAGTTCACGCAGTCGATGAAGAACCGTCTTTTGGGCGAAGTGCATTATTTGCGTGCATACTATTATTTCCGTCTGTTACGCGTGTTTGCCGGTGTGCCTATGCCGCTCACGGTACTGCGTTCGTCCGATGACTGGGGAATGCCCCGTGCATCGGTGGACGCTGTATTCACGCAAATCCTTGACGACTTGGCGTTTGCGCAGGCTAATCTCCCGAAGAAGAGCGAATACGCAGAGGCCGACCTCGGCAGGGCGACCAAGGGTGCAGCTGAGGCGATGCTGATGAAAGTGAACCTCTATATGGCATCTTCGTACTGGCAGAAATACAGCTTGACCAAGACTGCCGCAGCGTGTTACGCAGATGCGAAGGATTGGGGAAATGCCATCATTACTTCCGGCGAATACAGTCTCTGTCCTAACTACGAAGACAACTTCAGTATGGCGGGTGAGAATGGACAGGAGTCGGTTTTCGAGATTCAGTACGCCGAGGTGGCGTGGGGCGATTACGGGGAAGGCTTTGGCTTCACAGCAGGTAGTTTCACGCAGATACTCGTCCGCAGCCGCAACAGCGAAGTCGGTGGTGGTTGGGGTTTCAACCATCCGACGCAGGACTTGTACGATGAGTTTGAAGCCGGTGATCCCCGTCGCGACGTGGCTATTCTTGTGCCGGGAACGGACATTATCCCCAGTTATCAGGCGCAGTCGGATGAGACGTATTTGGGCAATAACATGCTCAACAACAAGTACGGTATGTACCGTGATTCCGTCGGTGTGGACGGAGGTTATGGCAAATGGAAGCTCCATGCCAGTCGTGGACCGCTCAATAACCGGCAGATTCGCTATGCAGATGTCCTCCTGATGTATGCCGAAGCGTGCTTGGGTGCAGGCGATGCCGGAACTGCCAAGACGTATATAGACGAGGTGCGTGCACGTGTAGGGTTGCCCGGTGTACCGGTGGCTGACGATGCGGCACTACGTCACGAACGCCGTTGCGAATTGGCGATGGAGGGGCATCGGTGGTTTGACCTTGTGCGTTGGGAAGGCGTGAATGGAACCGGACTCAAGGCGCACATGGATGCCTATAAAGCCACTGAAACGGCTGAGGCGCAACACCATATTCAGGATTTCGTGGCTGGTAAGCACGAAATCTTCCCCATACCGCAGGAAGAAATGCAGCTCAACCCGACAACTATGGAACAAAATCCCGGATACTGATAGCATCCGGTAAAAAGAGTATTAAAAAACAAAAACAAACTAGTCTGACTAGGTATTATTAACCAATTAAATCAAAACACTATGAAAGCAAGCAAATTTATTGCTGTAGCATTGTCAGCACTGACATTAGTCGGTTTCAATGCATGTAAGGACAAGGAAAAAGACAATCCTGAAAATGGAGGTTCGGACACGGAGGCCACACTGGCTCTGGACAAGACGTCTCTCACCCTCGAAGTAGGTCAGGAGGAAACCATTACCGCCACTATCGCAGTATCGTTTGAGAACTCCAATCCCGATGCAGTCACTGTCACTCCCGCTAACGATGGCAAGAGTGCCAAGGTTACTGCTGTAGCCGAAGGCAGTGCGGTTATTACCGCAAAGAGCAAAGGCGGTCAGGTGAAGACCTGCGTCGTAGCTGTTAAGAAAGCCGGTGGTCAAGGTGGTGGTGCCGGTCAACTCAAAGGCAGCCAGGTATGGCCTATCGCTTTGGATGGTACAACCTCCGAAGCAAATGCTGCCAAGATCGTTGCTGATTTCCGTCCGAACGATGTGGACCAGTTCCTTTATGTTTGGGAGGATGGTAAAGTCTATGAAGCAGGTGAAGGCAAGGGCCTGAACTTCCATGGCAATACTGACGGTTATACCGCTCTTAAGGTGACCAACTTAGGTTGGGCTGGTGCTGGTTTCTGCCTGACAGAAAGCGGCGAAGGATGGAAAGCTGCTGAGGCTCTCCGTGCTGCTATCGTGGCTGAACCCGACAAGTACTTCTTGCATCTTGCTATGAAGTCAACGGACAACTACAGCCATTGCTTCTATATGTTCGGCAGTGAGGCTACCAAGTTCGTTATTGGTTCCAAGAGTGTTTACGATGGTCCCGTTTACAAGGATTTCACTCGTGACGGTTCATGGGCTGAGTTCGATATTCCGATGGCTAACTATGCTGCTGCTTTGGCACAAACCACTTGCGCTGCTGGCGTGAATGTATTTGTAGTGCTCTCTGAAGGTGTTCAAGGCGCAGAGTTGAATATGGATGCAGTTTATTTCTACAAGAAGTAACCATCTCGTTACAACAATCAGCTGTGGGGAATTGGCTTTCCCCACAGCTTCCAAGACAAACCTGTAATTATCCCCTGTAAAGTCGCTGTTTTCCCCCTACCTTTCAGCTATCAGCTACGATACATATACGATACATACACGATATATTAAGCAACCCTCACTATACCCATACTATACCTTTACTATATTTTAACTGATACTTATGCGTAAATTTTATCTCTTATTCGTTTTAGTGGTTCTTTGTTGGGCTTGTGAGAAGAAGCAGCCGACCGAACCCGCAACCGGCATCAAGCTTAACCCGGTAACGTTGCAGCTCAAAGTGGGCGACATTGCTACTATTGATGTTGAGACTTCCGGCAAGGCAGCAGATATCAAGTGGACTTCATCGAACACGGATGTAGCAGATGTCTATTCGGGTGTCGTAACGGCGAAAGCCATTGGTAAAGCGGTAATTACTGCCGTCTTAGGTAATACTTCCGCTACGGCTAATGTGTTCGTTACAGGCACGGATGGTGCTTCGTTGCGTATTTCTCCCCCTGTCGTATCTCTACGACCGGGAGACTCTTTCGATTTCAAATACGGAAACACGTTTGATTTGGAACTTACTTGGACGGTGGCAGACCCCGAAGTAGCAACTATTGACCAAAACGGACACCTTACCGCTATCGCACCCGGAAACACGACGGTCACTTTGAAAACCAATATAGAGTCGGTAACAGCGTTGGTGGCTGTCGAACATGCATGGGGAGAGTATCAATTGGTTTGGAGTGATGAGTTTGAAGGTACGGCTCTTGATGAGTCTGTCTGGGGCTATAACACAGGAGGTAATGGCTGGGGTAATAACGAGAAGCAGTATTATACGGATCGTCCCGAGAATATACGCGTGCAGAACGGTATGTTGGAGATAGAGGCGCGTAAGGAGCAATATCAGAATAACGAATATACCTCTGCCCGTATTATGAGCAAAGGAAAGAAAACCTTTACCTATGGTAAGTTTGAGTCGCGTATCAAGTTCCCTGGAGGAGGTGGTACATGGCCTGCGTTCTGGATGTTGGGTAATAGCGGCAGCTGGCCTAACTGCGGTGAGATTGATATTATCGAGCATGTGGGTAATATGGATGCCCGTGCGTCATTTGCTGTACATACTCTCCTCAAGAACGGTACGCGAGGCAACAACTGGACCAAAACGCAGTGGTTCGACTATCCGTTATCCGACGATTTTCATATCTATGGAGTAGAGTGGGCGCAGGAGGAGAAAGACGGCAAGGATGTTATCCGCTTTACAGTCGATGGTGTTCAGTACGCCGAAGTGTGGGAAGAGCAGATTGACAATAACGACTCATGGCCGTTTAATAAACCTTTCTTTATTATCTTCAATCTTGCTGTAGGTGGTAATATGGGCGGACAGATAGATAATTCCATCTTTGATAGTCCGCGTATTATGTATGTGGATTGGGTACGTGTATATCAGCGTAATGAGAAGTAAGCTATTCATACTGTTAGCATTGACCTTGTCGTGCATAGCGTGTGAGAATACGCAGGTTGCCCCCACCCAAGGTAGGGGAGTGGACACTATGCCCAAATCCAAGAAACGAGGCGTAGCATTCAGTTTCACGCAGATAACTGACCTGCCCTTGTTGTCACCCTATATCAGTTGGGATTACAACTGGGGCAATACGCCTACCGACGATGCTGCGTTGTGGTTCGATGCCAATGATATGGACTTTTGTCCGATGTGCTGGAACGGTAATTACAATGCAGACAAGATTCGTGCTTTCGTAGCCGCACACCCTAAGACCAAATACCTTTTGGCATTTAATGAGCCGAACCTCAATGACCAGGCACGTATGACACCCGCACAAGCGGCTGCGGTTTGGCAACCTGTAGTCAGTTTGGCGAAAGAGCTGAACCTTAAACTCGTTTCGCCTGCAATGAACTATGGCACGTTGGATGGCTATAGTGACCCTGTCAAATGGCTGGATGAGTTCTTTGCGCAACCCGGAGTGGATATTGACGATATTTACGCTATCTCCGTACATTGCTATATGGCATCGCCTTCCTCGCTGCAAGGTTATATAGAGAAGTTTGAGAAATACGGCAAACCTATCTGGCTGACAGAGTTCTGCGCCTGGGATCCGGTGCCCGGCAGTGTCAACACCCAGATGGATTATATGTGTGCCGTACTCAACTATCTGGAGACCCGTCCTTCTGTAGAACGCTATGCTTGGTTTATTCCTCGTTCAGGCGGTAAGGTGGATTCGCCGCCCTATATGCAGTTGCTTACTCATGCCTATCCTGCCGAATTGACGGAGTTGGGAAAGATGTACTGCTATTTCTCGCCGATGGACACTACGGTATGGATTCGTGCTAATCGCACTATCCATGCATCCGAATATGTGCGTGTGGCTAACAACAGCATCTCTCTTCGTCCCACTACGGATACCGAAGCCGTACAAAAAGCAGGACGTGAGGGACTGATGATTACTAATTTCGCTACAGGTCAGACACTCACATACCGGCTCTATTTGCCCGTTGCAACAACGCAATTCACACTTCGCTATTGCGGATATTCGAACAGTATATGCGAAATAAAAGTGGATGGAGAGTCGAAGAACTTTGTAGAGATGCCCCGAAACGGAAGTTCAACGGAGTGGATTGCTGCTACGGTTAACGTACCGTTAAAAGCAGGGTGTCATACAGTCAGTTTGCAATTATTCACAGGCAGTTGTTTACTCAGTGCCTTCCAATTACAATAATACGATGAAAAAACTGTTACTCTTTATAGTAGGCGTTCTCGCAGTCTCTGCTATGGCGCAGGAATATACACTCGTATGGAACGAGGATTTCACGGACGGCTCTCTTGACCTTGGTGTATGGAATATTGAGGTCAATGGAGACGGAGGTGGTAATAATGAATTGCAGTACTACTGCGAGAAAGGAGTGTCTCTCGGTATCGAACCGACCACAGGCAAGAAGTGCTTGATTCTTACAGCCGCTAAAGAAGCATACAAAGGGAAAGATTGTACCTCTGGACGAGTTAATACTTTGGACAAACTCTACTACACGTATGGTAAGATAGAGGCACGAATCAGAATACCCGACACGTCTAACGGTTTATGGCCGGCTTTCTGGCAAATGGGGAATAACATTAGTGAAGTAGGTTGGCCCCGTTGCGGTGAAACGGATATTATTGAGATGGGGAATCAGAATGGCTTTAATGGCAGGCAGGACCGCTATTTTAATGGCGCAATGCACGTAGGCTCGGCATGGAACACGGTTTGGCAGGACGCACAGGCACATGAATGGGCTTATTCACTGCAAGACACCTTTCATATTGTCACTATGATTTGGACACCGACTTCGGTCGATATGTATATGGACAAGGATGCACATCCCGAGAATAGTGCTTATTTTCACGCGGACCTTGAACCGAATGACGATGACAATTACAATAGGCAACTTGTATTTGGCAAACCCAATTTCATTATTACCAACCTTGCTGTAGGTGGTAATTTCCCGGGTATTCACTCTATTGGTAAAATCACAGCTCTTGCCAATGGTTCACGTTCTATGTACATTGACTGGATTCGTATTTACCAGCGGGGCGATGCCAATCAGTCGTTCTACTGTGCTTCGCCTTCTGATGAGATAGAACCGGAAAACAATTCCGTGGGCGTAGAAAGCATTGAACAGGACAATATGCAAAACAGCAAGTTGCTTCAAGACGGCCATTTGCTGATTCAACGCAACGGAAATATATATGATGCGTTTGGACGCATCATCAGATAAATATACATAAACCCTGTTAGGAGATGAGACACACAATAATCAGCCTTCTGGCAATAGTCATCGGGTGTATCTTTTCATCCTGTGCCAAATGCGAGTGGGAACTCGTATGGTCGGATGAGTTCGATGGTACGGAGTTAAACACAGCCTACTGGAACGTAGAGGACAACGCACGTGGCGGCGGGAATGCCGAATTGCAGTATTATAGTCCGAATAACGTCTCCATAGAGAGGCATCCCGTAAGCGGAGAGAACTGTTTGGTTCTTTCTGCCCGTCGCGAAGACTACCGCAACCGTCCGTGTACATCAGCACGACTCAATACGCAGGACAAAATGACGGTCTGCTACGGCAAGATTGAAGCACGCATAGCTTTCCCCCATACTGCAGACGGGTTATGGCCTGCTTTTTGGATGCTGGGTAATAACCTTGCTACCAATCTCGGCGACAATGACGATGTGGATAGGCAGGCGGCACAGTTAGCCAAGCAAGGGCGTGTCGTATGGCCCAAGTGCGGCGAGATTGATATATGCGAAATGGGACACCATACAGGTATAGAGAACGGCACGCAAGACCGTTATTTCAACGGGGCTGCTCACTGGGGGGAGTCGTTCAATAACGGAGCATACCCCAAAGTCGGCGGCTTTTATACAGCCGACTATCCTGTACAAGGCGATTTCCATCTCTTCACACTCATCTGGACGGAAGACTCTATTGCTATGTATTTGGACTCCATTACGCAGCCTTATTTCCAACTGTCGTTGCGCAACAAGGAAATCAATGAACCGGGACATTATTTCAATCACCCGTTCTATCTCGTTCTCAACTTGTCTGTAGGAGGCTTTTTCCCCGATATGCCTGCTGAGGAAAAGTATCCGCTTCTTATTACGGCGGACGACCCTTCCTTCCAACGTGTTACAGCATTGCCTGCCGATGGAACACCCGTCAAAATGTACGTGGACTACATTCGCGTGTATAAACAACGAAACAATAAATGATAGATGATAATATTATGAAACTGTCTATAAAAGAGAAACTGGGTTATTCGCTTGGCGATACCGCCTCACATTTCGTGTGGGATCTTGTAGGATTCTGGTTGTTGATTTTCTATACGGACATCTATGGATTGACCCCTGCTTTGGCGGGTGTGATTATGTTTGTGGGCAGTATATGGGATGCCTTGATGGACCCGATTGTAGGCATTGTGTCTGACCGTACTGAATCAAGATGGGGCAAGTTTCGTCCATATCTGCTCTTCGGCTCTGTTCCTTATGCCATCCTCGCCGTATTGGCATTTACTACGCCCGAATTTGGACTGAACGGGAAGTTCGCCTACGCACTCATCACGTGCTTGTTGCTTCGTACGGCGTATGCATTCGTCAACCTGCCCTATTCGTCCCTCTCGGCAGTAATGACCAACGACTCCGGTGAACGGGCAGGACTGAACACCTATCGCTTTATAGCCGCTTATATCGGACAGTTCATCGTTACAGGTGCGGCGCTCTATCTCGTTAATTGGCTTGGTGCTATCGGAAACAGCGGAGCAGTCAATCAGGCACAAGGCTACCAGTACACCGTAGCTCTGTTCGGAGTATTGTCTATCGCTTTCTTCCTCATCGCTTTTGTTACCACCAAAGAGCGCGTGCCGCAACCCAAAAAACAAGACAACAACGTCCTCAAGGACTTCAAATATCTGTTTATGAACAAGGCGTGGATTGTCTTGACTTGTGTGGGCATTGTTTCTTTCATTATGTTTGCTATGCAGAATGCAGCTATCGCCTACTATTTCAAGTATTTTATCGGCGATGCAGAGAACGTGCAACTGTTCAATGTGTTAGGCACGGTGGCTCTTATTGTTGCCCTTCCTGCTTCCAAGCCGCTTGCCAAACGGTTTGGTAACAAAGCCGTATATATTATGTCATCTGTCGTGTCGGGTATATTCTTTGCCCTTATCTTTGTGGCAGGCGACAATCTGCCCTTGGTCTATATCTTCAATATCCTTGCCAAGATGGCATACGCGCCCGCTGTGCCGCTGCTTTGGACGATGCTGGCTGACGTGGCTGACTATGGCGAATGGAAGTTCAACCGACGCACTACAGGACTGTGTTTCTCTGCTTCCGTATTAGCACAGAAACTCGGTTGGGCTATCGGTGCCGCAGCGGCGGGATGGGTTCTGTCCGCCACGCATTTTGTAGCTAATGCCGACCTCCAGTCCGACTCTGCTTTGATGGGTATTCGTCTGCTCGTCAGCGTCATTCCGGGTATCCTCTATGCTTCCTGCGCCTTAGTGATGATATTCTATAATCTGGACAGCGCCACGATGGAACAGATGAAGAACGACCTTGATGCACGACGCATAAACGCATCCGATACAATCTGATTAAATCTTGACTGCAATATGGTAAAAGGTCAATTTATAACTGTCTGCGGCGAGCGTTTTTACGAGATTACGCACTACGATGAGATGCAACCTTTCTTCATCGCATTGGCATCTGATACAGACCTATGGATGTACCTTTCTTCCACAGGCGGACTGACAGCCGGCAGGCGTTCACCCGATGAAGCGCTGTTCCCCTATTATACGGACGACAAGATAACCGAGTCCCATGAGTTTACAGGACCTTTTACCCGTATCAACGACTGGTATCCGTTCTCCGATAGGCAGCAGCCTGTCTGTTCGCTTTCCCGCAAGATAGCCAAATCAGTTGTAGGCAACCGAATCGTCTTCTGCGAGGAGAACCACACACTCGGATTACGTTTCTCTTATCTGTGGGCACCGGCAGGTAAGCACGGTTGGGTGCGTAGAGCAACGTTAGAAAACCTCTCCGACCACCCCGTGGCGATACACCTCACAGACGGCCTGCAAAACGTCTTGCCTGCTGGTGTGGAACGTAAGACGCAGAATGAGTTTTCAACTCTCGTGGACGGCTATAAACGTACCGAACATATACACGGCACTTCCCTTGTATTGTTCCGTATGGAAGCCATACTCGTGGACAGAGCCGAACCTTCGGAGAGCCTTACGTGTAATACCGTATATGCACTCGGTTTGCCTGATGGTACGGACTATTCCGCTTCCTCATCAAAAGGTGTACGCGGTGCTTTTATTGCAAACACCGTTTTCACACTGGACGCGCAAAGCAGTCGCACTTGGTATAACGTCTGTGACGTGAGTCAGGATGCCGTACAAGTGAGACAACTGATGCATTTCATCGCTTCACCCGATGCTATCTTGCAAGTAGAGAACGCTATGCAGACATCTACCGATGCCCTGCGCCGTATTGTAGCCCTTAACGATGGTATTCAGCATACCGGCGACCAAGCCAACGACGCTCGACATTTCGCCAACGTACTTTTCAATACGATGCGCGGAGGGTATTACCTCTCTTACCCGCCTGAAAACATACGAAACGGGCAAGACGGCAACGCTTTTCGTCATTACTACGAGCAATTGCCGCTGACTTTCGGACGTCGGCATGGCGACCCGTCGAGACCATGGAACCTGTTCTCCATCCGCGTACAAGACGAGCAGAACAACCCTGTCGCAGCTTATCAAGGCAACTGGCGTGATATATTTCAGAACTGGGAAGCACTCTCTGTTTCCTATCCGCTCTATGTCAATCATATCATCGCCAAGTTCCTTAACGCAACTACTGCTGATGGCTACAACCCTTACCGCATATCCGACCAGGGTATTGACTGGGAGGTTATTGACCCCGACAGTCCGTGGTCGAACATAGGCTACTGGGGCGACCATCAGATTATCTACCTCCTCAAGCTGCTGGAACTGAGTTACGACCACAACCCTGATGAACTGCAGACCTTGCTCCACCGTCGTATATTCGCTTTCGCCAATGTCCCCTATCGGATTAAGTCTTATGCGGAAATAGTGGCAGATCCGAAGAACTCTATCCTGTTTGATACCGAACTGCATAACCGTATTATGGCAGCGGTGGTAACCGAAGGGGCGGATGCCAAGCTCCTGCACGACAGCAACGGTCAGGTACTCCATACCACAATGGCGGACAAACTGCTAATTACTCTCCTTGCCAAACTGTCCAACTTCATTCCCAACGCAGGTATATGGATGAACACACTCAGACCGGAATGGAATGATGCCAATAACGCGCTTGTCGGCTATGGGGCTTCTATGGTCACGCTCTGTTATATGCGCCGTTATGTGGCATTTCTGCAACGGCTGATTACTACGGACATTACCATTGCTGACGAGACAGCCGACCTGCTGCATGCTATTCATCAAGCAGTACGAATGTATGATAACAGCCTCTCGTTCATCAATGCGGTCGGCAAGGCTGGTGAGATATATCGTTCCAAGGTATATGCAGGCTTGAGCAATAGGTATCAGACACTTACCTGCACGCAGTTGCACACTTTTCTGCACGATACCTTGACTTGTATAGATGCTTCTATAAGAGCCAACAAGCGTTCCAATGGTCTCTACGAAGCCTATAACCTGATACGCATCACTGACCATAACATCGAAATCACGCACCTCTATGAGATGTTAGAGGGACAGGTGGCGGTACTCTCGTCGGGACTGTTGGAAGCCGATGAAGTTGCCGACCTGCTTGATGCCTTGCGCTCCTCTGCACTATATAGGGAAGACCAGCGTTCTTATATGCTCTATCCGGACAGACAGCGCAAGAGTTTCTTGGAACTGAATAACTTGCCCGAAGAGGCTCAACAACTGCCTGTTGTGCAGAAATACTTGGGTACTGTTCTCAAGCAGGACTGCGATGGCGGAATCCATTTCGATGCAGCCTTCCGCAATGCCAATAACCTTCCCGATGAACTCAAAGACCTCTACGAATCGGTCTTCCATCACCACGCTTTCACCGGCCGGAGCGGCACTTTCTACAAATACGAAGGACTGGGCTGCATCTATTGGCACATGGTCAGTAAGTTATTGCTTGCTGTCGGAGAGAATATATCCGCATACACAGAGCGTGTCGGACTGAATACTCTTTCCGGCGACCGCACATTCTTGCGTCTCTGCTCCCATTATCGAGCCATCCGCGAAGGCATAGGTTCGCACAAGCGGCCTGACGAATACGGCTCTTTCCCCTTTGACCCCTATTCACACACACCTTCTATGGCGGGCGTACAGCAACCCGGTATGACAGGTCAGGTCAAAGAAGATATCCTTAATCGCTTCTTCGAACTCGGTGTCATAGTGCATAACGGACAAATCACTTTTGCTCCGTTGATGCTCACGGATAAGGATTTTCTCAACGGCGAACTGCACTTTACCTATTGCGGTACGGAAATTATTTACAAGCGGTCTGCCGTCTGCGGTCAGCCTTCTGCATTGACGCTAACCAAAGAGCAGAGTAACAGTATCTTTGCCCGTAGCGGCGAAATAAAACAACTAATCATTGACTTATGAAACGAATTACTTTTTGGACGGTTATAGTATGCCAATTAGTCCTCTTGGCTTCTTGTTCACGCGGTGTACGCTCCACCCATGTATGGCTTACAAGCGAAGCGGGCGACAAGTGCGAAGAGAAAGAAGCCGTCATATTTCGTCGGACTGCTATAGCCGATGCGGTTACGGTTAATACTTCCCTTCGCAAACAAGTGATTGACGGCTTCGGCAACTCCATCACCGAGTCATCGGTCTTTGTCTTGGCATGTCTGTCTCCCGAACAGCGGCATGCCGTGTTAGCGGAAATGTACGGCGAAGTAGGGGCTAACTTCTCTGCTTCTCGTACCGTAGTGGGCGCATCTGATTTCGCCCTGAAAGGGCATTACTCTTTTGATGACGTGGCAGGTGATACGGCGTTGGAGCATTTCTCTATGGCGGTACATCAGGACGGTTTCCCGCGCACCGAATACTCGCAGATAAAGGACGAAAACTACGATATATGGCAGTGCCTGCACGAGATAGCCGGCATCAAGTCTTCGCAGGTTGACAATGAGTGGCGGGTAGTCGCTTCGCCGTGGACGGCACCCGCGTGGATGAAAGATAACGGGCAGTTCTTTGACAAGCAGAACCGCTACGGAGGTGCGCTCTTGCCTGAATACTACGATGCCTATGCCCGATATTTTGTGCGCTATCTGGATGCTTACAGTCAGTCGGGTATTCGTTTCTGGGCAATCACGCCGGAGAACGAACCGATGGGTAATGATGGCAGTTGGGAGTCTATGCACCTTTCCCCTGCTGCGGAAGCGGAACTTATAGGAAAACACCTCGGTCCGGCTCTGCATACCAACGGATTTGAGGATGTCAAGATTCTCTGCTTTGACCAGAACACCTTTGAAGCCGCACCTTATACGGTTGCGGTATATGGCGACTCGCTTGCCAATAGTTATACCGATGGCACAGCCTTGCATTGGTATGGTTCCACTGTCAGTTGTTTCCCCGATGTGCTTGACTCTCTCCATGCCGCTCATCCTGACAAAAGGCTCATCCATACTGAAGGCTGCGTGGACAACCTCGGACGGGACGGATGGCCCGGTGTGTCTGACTACGAGGGATACAAAGAGTGTTGTTGGTTCAACAACGACTCGTTCTGGTGGAATGCGAATGCCACCGACTGGGCATATTCCACGCCGTGGTGGCCCGACTGGCATCCTAAATACGCTGTCGTCCACCGTTATGCTTCTTATATCATCGAAGGACTCAACCATTACCTAACAGGCTACATCGACTGGAACGCCGTGTTGGATTCCGTGGGCGGACCGACGCACGTTAATAACAATTGCGGGGCTATGCTGATGGTGGACTATCAGAACGACCTTCTCTATTTCACGCCCTATTATTATGTCCTCAAGCAGTTCTCCCGCTCGATGCGTCCGGGCGACACGGTGGTGCAGGTGAACGTGGGGCGGGACTTGCCGTTGCAGGTATGCGCCTCTGTCAATAGCCGTGGGGAGGTTGCCGTTAATATCCTCAATACGGGCGGAGCACTCTCGTGCCCCTTGCAGATTGATGATTATGCGGCTACTGTGGATATGCCTGCCAATTCGGTCAAAACAATTATCGTGAAGTTGTAAGAATATGAGGAATAACTCTTTGGTTTGCATCGCAGTACTGTCCGTTATGCTGTCGGTGTTGTGTTCGTGCACCCCGCGAAGTGAGGAAGACCGCTTTATTGACGGCCTCCTTTCGCGTATGACGTTGGAGGAGAAAATCGGTCAGATGAACCAGCTTGACCCTTCTTGGGACTCCGAAGTCAAAGAGCAGCTGATTCGCGAGGGCAAAGTGGGCTCTGTCTTCAATATCGTCGGGGCGGAACAGGTTAACCGTCTCCAGCGGATAGCGGTGGAGCAGACACGTTTGGGCATACCTCTTGTGGCGGCGCGTGATGTCATACACGGCTTTCGGACTATCTATCCTATTCCTTTGGGACAGGCGGCTTCGTGGAATACCGGCTTGGTTGAGCAGGCGGCGCGGCTGACTGCACAGGAAGCGGCTGCCGAAGGTGTCCGTTGGACGTTCTCGCCTATGGTGGATGTGGCTCGTGACCCTCGATGGGGACGCATCGCAGAGGGATATGGCGAAGATACTTACCTTGCTTCTGCTTTTGCTGCGGCTGCCACACGCGGCTATCAACCTGCAGTTGCTGCTTGCGTCAAGCATTTCGCCGGATACTCGGCTTCCGAAGGAGGAAGAGACTATAACACGACATGGATTCCCGAGCCCCAACTTCGCGATGTCTATCTGCCGCCGTTCAAGGCTGCACTCGACGCAGGAGCGATGTCTGTTATGTGTTCGTTCAACGACCTCAACGGATTGCCTTCATCTGCTAATCATCATCTTAACGTGGATATCCTTCGCAACGAATGGCAGTCCGACGCATTGCTCGTCAGCGATTGGGGCTCGGGTTCCGACCTCGTGCCGCACGGACTGTGCGCGGATAAGAAAGAAGCAGCCTTGAGGTGCATCAATGCACGTCTGGAGATGGATATGCAAGCCAATATCTACACCGACTATCTTGCAGAACTCGTCCGCGAAAAGAAAGTGGATGAGAAACAGATAGATGCTTGTGTGCGCTCTGTCCTCCGGATGAAATACCGTCTCGGACTCTTCGACTGCCCCTATGTGTCCGTAGAAACGCCTGCCCCATACTCTGACCAAGCCCTCTCCACTGCTACACAATTGGCGGAAGAATCCGCTATCCTTCTTAAGAACAACGGCATATTACCTCTTCATGATAATCTCCGCATCCTCCTATGCGGACCTATGGCAGATCAGCCCAAAGAACAACTCGGCACTTGGGTCTTTGACGGCGAACCCGACCACTCCGTTACTCCCCTCAATGCTTTCCTGCAAGCCGCCGAAAATCCGACCGCACATATCCGAATGGTATCGGGTCTGTCCTATTCGCGTGACAAGAACACAGCACGTTTCGGAGAGGTGGAACGTGCGGCCCGGCAGGCGGATGTCATCCTCTTCTTCTGCGGGGAGGAAGCCATCCTGTCGGGTGAGGCACGCTGTCGTGCCGACCTCAACCTACCTGGTGCACAGGCAGATATGATGGATATGCTCGCTGCTACAGGCAAACCGGTAGTGATGATTGTGATGGCCGGCAGACCGCTCACCATTGGCCGGCAGGTAGAGCAGGCGGGTGCCGTCCTCTATACATTCCATGGAGGGACAATGGCAGGAACGGCTATCTATAACCTCCTTACAGGCAAAGCAGTACCATCCGGAAAGACCCCTGTCACCTTCCCGAAGATGGTCGGACAAGTACCGCTTTACTATAATAGGCACAACACGGGGCGTCCATCGTATAGTGCGCCTATGCTTATCGATTCCATACCCATCGGATGTCCCCAGTTCTCTATTGGGCAGTCTTCCTACTGGCTCGAAACGCCTACTGAACCGCTTTTTCCATTTGGATACGGACTCTCCTATACAACCTTCAGATACAATAACATAGAAGTTACTCCTATTGACGGGCAAGTGAATCATTACACTGTATCGTGCGACATCACCAACACGGGGGATAAAGATGCGTCGGAAGTGGTTCAGTTATACACCCGTCAGCTCAGCGGCGACCTCGTACGGCCGATACGGGAGCTGAAAGGATTTGAGAAAGTATATATCCCTTCCGGAGAGAGCAGAACCGTCCGGTTCACACTAACTCCCGAACAATTAGCTTATTGGCATGAGCGCAAGCACAACTGCGAGTCCACTGTTTATCTCGCCACAGATGCAGCTCTTTTTCAGGTATGGATTGCTCCCGATTCGAGGTGTGCGACTATCCCGGACACCCTGCGTATCAATCAGTTCAGGTTCTATAAATAAAAACACCCTTAACATGCCGAGTTAAAGCCGTCTGAACGAAAGTGCCAGTTACGCTTTGCTGTATAAATCCTACAAAAATAAAGGTTGAAAAGCCTCTATTTTAACAATTCAGCGGAAAGAGAGGGATTCGAAC
>JAGCWE010000013.1 GCA_017962005.1 Paludibacteraceae bacterium
ATGACTATGATGAATAGTTGATTACAATTAATCTGCGACTGTATGAGCGCGCATTGAGCTGTCGCGTAAGTACGGCTATGAACGATTGAGCATAGCATACAGTGGTAATCTGACAGTTACAAAGAAAATGCATCAATTGATGCATTTTCTTGTGTTTTTAGTGATAGATTTTGCCTGTTTTTTTGCTATATTATGGAGGGGTATATGTGTGGCCTGAAACTGCCCAAGAGTGCCGGAAACTGTCAAATGGGACGGAGTGGGACTTATTGTGTATAAACGGGATGCAACGGGACGCAGTGGGACAACGCCAATCCCCCGTATCGTATCTTTGCACCGTTTTTCGCAAAAAGCACTCCCCATAGGGCCCACAACAGAACTTGTTCTGGTGGGGAGAGCGGAGGCACAAGTCACAGATTATATAAGTAAAAACCGACAAGAAAGTCCTGCTTTCGAAGTCGGAGAGGAGGAAGTACGAGTCATTTACTTTCGATGATGTCGAAAGTCCTTAGACGAGTCACTTCCGACGAAGTGGTATTGACTTTTGCGAGAGCCCCCAAGGGCGTTGTTGCCGAACGCGAGTGTTCTTTGACGTATGGAATTCGCCTGTTGAAAAGCAGGCACAAGATGAAAAACACTCCGCTCCGGACATTTCGTCCGGAGCGGAGTGGGGGAGTTGCCGCGTAGCACGCGGATACAACTGAAAGGTCTTTATTCGGCTTTGGCTTCCTCGGCGTTTTCACCGTTGGCTTCTGCCTCAGCGGCTGTGGCTTCCTGTGCCGCCTCTTGTGCGGCTGCTGCCAGTGCCTCGGATGCGGCTTTGCGCTTGGCTGCTACCGCCTCGGCTTTTGCCTTGTTGGCTTCAACTTCCTGGGCGTGCAGTTTCTTGGCTGCCTCAATCTTCTTGTTAGCCTCTTCCTGGCTTATCTTGCCGTTCTTGGCGTCTTTCTGTGCTTTCCATGCATTGAAGCGGCGTTGTGCCTCCTCCTCGTTGAAAGCGCCTTTGGCGACACCGCCTTTGAGGTGCTTCATCAGCATCACACCTTCCACGCTAAGGATGTGGCGTACTGTGTCAGTGGGCTGTGCGCCTACACCTACCCAGTACATGGCGCGGTCGAAGTTGAGGTCAATCGCTGCAGGGTTGAGGTTGGGGTTGTACGAACCGATACGTTCGATGAATTTGCCGTCACGCGGCGCGCGGCTGTCAGCCACTACGATGTGGTAGTAAGCGTAGTCTTTGTGACCATGACGAGCCAGACGAATTTTGGTTGCCATATTGTTAATGGGTCTTTATGGGCTGCCTTTGCACGAAAGGTCTGCCCGGGGTTAATAACTGTGCTTTTTCTGTGGTACACAGACCGAAAAAAGCGCACAAAGGTACTGCATTTGTCGTATGTAACAAACTTTTTTCGTTTTTTTTCGCTGATTTGTGGTGATAGCGGCTTGCAGGAATGCCGTACATCTGTTGTCCGTACGGAATGACAGGGTGTATGTTTGCGCTAATTTTAGAAAAAAAATTGTTTGTATGTTTTTTTGCTGTATCTTTGCTGCGATTTTCACAGAGAATGTCGTCTGTGTAAGACATGGTAATCAATAATCCAATCAATAAAAACCAATCAAGACTATGACAAAAGTAGGTATTAACGGCTTCGGCCGTATCGGGCGCTTCGTATTCCGCGCCGCACAGAACCGCAAAGACATCGAAATCGTAGGCATCAACGACCTCTGCCCGGCAACATACCTGGCATATATGCTCAAATATGACACTATGCACGGTCAGTTTGAGGGTACCATCGAGGCGGAAGACTTCCTCGATGCGGACGGCAAGGCGAACGGAGGCAAGCTCATCGTGAACGGCAAGACCATCCGTGTTACTGCCGAGAAGAACCCCGCCGACCTCAAGTGGAACGAAGTGGGTGCCGAGTACGTGGTTGAGTCCACCGGTCTCTTCCTCACCAAGGAGAAAGCACAGGCGCACATCCAGGCGGGTGCCAAGTACGTGGTTATGTCCGCCCCCTCAAAGGACGACACGCCCATGTTTGTATGCGGTGTCAATGAGAAGACCTATGTCAAGGGCACGCAGTTCGTCAGCAACGCCAGCTGCACCACCAACTGCCTTGCTCCTATCGCCAAGGTGCTCAACGACAACTGGGGTATAGCCGACGGTCTGATGACTACCGTTCACTCCACCACCGCCACCCAGAAGACCGTTGACGGTCCCAGCCTTAAGGACTGGCGCGGAGGACGTGCTGCCGCGGGCAACATCATTCCATCTTCCACGGGTGCCGCCAAGGCCGTAGGCAAAGTGATTCCGGAACTGAACGGCAAACTGACCGGTATGTCCTTCCGTGTGCCGACCCTCGATGTCAGCGTGGTGGACCTCACCGTCAATCTCAAGAAACCTGCCAAGTACGCCGATATCTGCGCCGCTATGAAGAAAGCCTCTGAAGGCGAACTCAAGGGCATTCTCGGCTATACCGAGGAAGATGTTGTTTCTTCTGATTTCCTTGGCTGCCCGCTTACTTCCATCTTCGATGCCAAGGCGGGTATCGCACTGACTGACACCTTCGTTAAGGTTGTTTCGTGGTACGACAATGAGATTGGTTACTCCAACAAGGTGCTCAACCTCATCGCCCACATGGCTCAGGTTAACGGCTGATAGACGGAGAATACATATCCATTTTGGCGGCAGCGGCTCAGCCGCTGCCGCTTTTGAAAAATTTTAATCCGCCATGTCCAATATCCGCTACGATTACCTGCAGGTGACTCCCGGCACCTGCGTCCCCGAAGTCGGCAAGTCCTATCCGCAGGACGATCCGCACGCGCGTCTCAAACCTTTGAAGCGCACACACGAAGAGGTGATAGACGAGAACTATCCCTACCTTGACGACTCGTTCCACAACCGTTGGCGTATTTTCTGGTCTTACATCTTCATCCTGTACATATCGCTCGGAATCAATCTCTACCTGCGTATGGGGATGCGTGTGCATGGCAGAAAGAACTTGCGTAAGTATAAGGAGCAGCTTAAGAACGGTGCCATCACGCTCTCCAATCACGTCTATTTCCTCGACTGCCCCGCCATCTTGATTGGCACGCACGCCCGTCACACAACCAGGATACCTATGTTTGCGCCCAATTTCTCAACAGGTGTCAGTTATTTTCTGCATGTGGTAGGAGGCATACCTATTCCCGAGGACAATTACGAGGCGCTCAAGAAGTTCAACGCAGCCTTCGACACTTTCCACGAGCGTAAGTACTGGTTCCATATCTTCCCCGAGGCGTCGCGGTGGGACTTCTACAAACCCCTCCGCCCCTTCCAGAAAGGCGCTTTCTCTATGGCGTACAAATACAATATGCCCCTTATCCCTTGCGCCATCAATTTCCGTCCCCGGACAGGTATCTACCGGCTCTTTGCGTCTAAAGATATACCGCTCATCACGGTCGAGATAGGTGAACCGGTTATCCCCGACACGTCCAAACCAAGACGCGATGAGGTGCAGCGGTTGCTCCATGAGTCACGCGAACAGATGCTGCGGCTGATGGGCATCACGCACAATACATGGGAGGAAGAGTACACTCCCCACACAAAATCATAACCTTCCCCTTTCACTTTATATGAATTTTCTCTTTGACCTCGGGCATGTCCTGATTGATATTGAACCCAAACGGACTCTCCAAGCCTTTGCCGCACTGCTGGACGGCAAGCCTTCCGGCGATAATGCTGCCAAACCCCTTCTTACCGCTGACGGTCTTCTGGGAGGGCATACATCGCGGCTCATCGACCTTTACCAGCTTGGACAAATCACTACAGACCGATTTGTTGATACCGCCCTGCAAGCCTGCCGGAAAGGTGTTACAAGGCAGCAGGTGTTGGACGCGTGGCTTGCTATGCTGCTCCCGTTCAAACCCGAAAAGGCTCAGTTGCTCAGACAGTTGCATGAGCATCATATTCCTTTCTATATCCTCAGCAATATCAACGACTCCCACGTCCTTTGGACGCGGACCAACTGTCCAGAACTGCAACTCGCATCCGGTATCTTCTTCTCCAATGAGATGCACATCGCCAAACCCGCCCAGGAGGCTTATCAATATGTCATTGACCAAACGGGCATCATACCGTCCGAAACGTTCTACATAGACGACCTCGCTCCCAATTTGGAAGCGGGGCAGCGTTTCGGGTTCCGGTGTCTGCAGGCGACGGATGACGATGCTTGGATGCCTGCCGTTCGGAAGGTTATTGAGGAGAACAAATAAAAGACTCCGGTCGCATGACCGGAGCCCTTGTTTTTCGGGATATCCTATATACACCGATTGTCTTATTCGGATGTATCGGGGAGCGAGTGTTATCCTAAATACGTGCGCAGGATATGGCTGCGGGAGTTCTGTTTCAGTTTCTTGATAGCCTTCTCCTTTATCTGACGGACGCGTTCGCGGGTCAGGTGCAGTTCCTCGCCAATCTCCTCCAGTGTCTTCTCCTGTGCGCCCAGACCGAAGAACTGGCGCAGTATTTTCGCCTCGCGTTCGGTCAGGGTTGCCAGAGCACGGTCAATCTCTTTGGTCAGCGATTCGTTGATTAGCCCCCTGTCAGCGTTCGGACTGTCCTCATTGGGCATTACGTCTATCAGGCTGTTGTCCTCGCCTTCCACGAACGGAGCGTCCATGCTGATATGGCGGCCCGACATCTTCATCGTCTCCGCTATCTTCTCAATCGGCATATCCAGTATCTCTGCCAGTTCCTCTACAGACGGACGGCGCTCGTACTTCTGCTCGAACTGCTGCAGCGTCTTGTTGATTTTGTTGATGGAACCCACTTGGTTCAGCGGCAGGCGCACGATACGGGCCTGTTCTGCCAACGCTTGCAGGATGCTTTGGCGGATCCACCATACGGCATACGAAATGAACTTGAAACCGCGCGTCTCGTCAAACTTTTCGGCTGCCTTTATCAAACCCAGATTGCCCTCATTGATCAAGTCAGGCAGACTCAAACCTTGGTTCTGATATTGCTTTGCCACCGATACCACAAACCTGAGATTGGCCTTTGTCAGTTTCTCCAGTGCGGCACGGTCGCCCTGACGGATGCGGCCCGCCAGTTCCACTTCGTCCTCCACTGAAATCAAATCCTCACGACCAATCTCCTGCAAGTACTTGTCCAAAGAGGCGGACTCGCGGTTCGTAATCGATTTTGTAATCTTTAATTGACGCATAGGGGGTTCTGTTTAACGGAAAAAAGCCCGCAAAAATACAGCACTTTTGTGATAATGCAAAATTTTATGTGATTTTTTTTGCTGTTTGAGATAAATGGCCTACTTTTGCGAGCCGTTTTCGGTTTTTCTGTACGTTCCTGTCGGGAGATTTGTCTCTTGCGGGCGGAAATTGTGGAAAACGGAGAGAGCATTGGTTCGGTAGCTCAGTTGGATAGAGCAACAGCCTTCTAAGCTGTGGGTCGCGGGTTCGACTCCCGCCCGAATCACTGGACTCGATTCACACTGCTGAAGCATCAATGGCTCAAAAACGTAAAAAAGGAGTTGCGATTATTCGCAACTCCTTTGGTTTCGCGCTCCCTCTAGGACTTGAACCTAGGACCCCCTGATTAACAGTCAGATGCTCTAACCGACTGAGCTAAGGAAGCTCGTTATGTTTCGCTCCTGAAAGAGACATCTCCCTCAAAAAGCGACCGCAAAAGTACTGCGATTTTTTGAACTGCCAAAAATTTTTTACAATTTTTACAAAATTTACATTACCTTTGCGCGGTTTTTTTCGCCACCGATTATCGCTTGTTAAACGATGAAAAAAGTTTTAGGATTAGGCAATGCCCTGACTGATATACTATTGCAGGTCAACGAAGAGGATTTGCGCGAACTGGGTCTTCCTAAAGGGAGTATGAACCTCATCTCTATGGAGCAGGCATTGCGGATACAGCAGCGCTTCCTTAATATCCGCCGCCGGCTCGTGGCGGGAGGAAGCGCAAGCAACACGGTCACGACCATCACACAGCTTGGAGGAAAAGCTGCCTTCATCGGCAAGATTGGTGCCGACGAAGTGGGCGATTTCTATCGTGAAGACCTTAAGAAGAACGGTGTCAAGCCTATCCTCTTTACCTCCGACAAGATGTCCGGGAGCAGTATAGTTCTCATTACGCCGGACGGCGAACGGACTTTTGCTACCTACCTCGGTGCATCCGCTGAACTCAAACCCGATGACATACAGAAAGAAGCCTTCCTCGGATACGACATCTTCCATATAGAAGGCTATATGGTGCAGGATCACGAACTGATTGAAAAAGCTATACGCCTTGCCAAAGAGTCCGGATGTGTGATTTCGCTTGATCTGGCTTCCTACAATGTGGTCAATGAGAACCACAGTTTCCTGAAAAATCTGATTACCCAATATGTAGATATCGTCTTCGCCAACGAGGACGAGAGTTTCGCCTATACCGGTCTTAACCCCGTTGATGCGGTTGCCGAAATAGCCACGCAATGCGACATTGCGGTCGTCAAAGTCGGCAAAAAAGGCAGTTACGTCCGGCAAGGCAGTAATATGTGCCATATCGGTGCCATCACCACTTCATGCACCGACTCGACCGGTGCAGGTGACCTCTACGCCGGAGGATTCCTGCACGCCCTCAGCGACGGTTTTGACCTGCAACGTTGTGCTGAGATAGGTACTATCGCCGCGGGACGGGTCGTCGAAATCATTGGCACCAAACTTCCGGACGAAACGTGGGAGGAGATACGGCGTATATGCGCACTCTACCGGGGCTTTATGCAAAAATACACCACCGACTAAACCGTACCTGAAAAATGTTGCGTTTCCTTTATTGTCTCTATCAAGTGCTTGTATTGCCCATACTGGTTTTCAACACCATTATGTGCGCTGTCATCACAATGCTCTTCTTCCCGTTCAATAATACCGAACCCATTCACCAGGTGCAGATATGGTGGTGTCGGCTCTGCTTCTATTGGCTCTTCATCCCTGTTACAGTTAGCGGAAAGGAGAACATTATGCCCGGACAGTCATACGTCTTCGTTGCCAACCATTCCTCTATGTTCGATGTCTTTCTTATATACGGCTGGCTTCCCGTTGTGTTCAAGTGGCTGATGAAGAAGGAACTGCGCAAGATTCCCTTTGTGGGAACAGCCTGCAAGGCTGCGGGACATATCTTTGTGGACCGCAGCAACGCCAAAGCCTCAGCACAAAGTCTCAATGACATAAAAAAACAACTGCACAACGGAGTGTCCACAGTCATCTTCCCGGAAGGGACACGCACTGCTGACGGACAACTCGGACGCTTCCACAGCGGTGCTTTCCGGATTGCTTTCGACCTTGGACTGCCCGTCATACCGCTGTCTCTCAGTGGCTGCTACAGCGTGCAGCGGAAAGGGGAGATATTTGCGCATCGGCATCCCGTACACATGCACATAGGCAAACCTATTGACATAACACGCTGCGAAGACAAAAACGAAGCAATCGAAATAGTCAGACAAGCCGTCGAAAATGGTATGAGAAAATGAAGAAACTTTTGCTGTTGGCACTCCTGCCTTTAATGGCTTTCGGACAATCGGAATCGATGTCCGTCTTTCTCAAAGACTCGCATACACGCTATGCCAACATTGGCGTTTATATAAAGGATTTGCGTAGTGGTGAGGAGATTGAGTCCTATCGCAAAACCAATGCTATCACACCCGCGTCCGTTATGAAAGTGCTTACTACCGCGACTGCACTCGAAATAATGGGCGAGGACTCCTGCCTACGGACTGTACTTGAATACACCGGCAAAATAGAGAACGGTACACTCAACGGAAACCTATACATACACGGATACGGAGATCCCACTCTCGGAGGAGCCAAGCAGGGACAGACGTTCCTCCAGCGATGGGTAAAGGAAGTGCGCGATGCGGGTATCCGCACTATCAGCGGCAGCGTCATAGCTGACCTGTCCTATTTTGACGGCGATGCGCTCAACCCCGCGTGGTTGTGGGAGGATGCGGGTAATTACTACGCCCCCGGCATCTACTCTCTCGCCTATATGGACAACACAATGAACGTCATCCTTCGAAGCGATGCGGTCGGAAGCCTTGCCAAAGTGCTGTACACGGTTCCGAATGTCCCTGGCGTTGAGTTCGAAAACCATGTCCGGTGTACGCAAATCCAAGAGGACGGAGCGTATATCCACGGTATGCCCTATAATTTCAAGCGCTACCTTGTTGGTGCCATTCCTTCGCATCGCGGACAGTTTGGAGTGAAGGGCGACTTGCCCAACCCCGGATTATTGCTCGCACAGCATTTCACCTCACGGCTCCGGCAGGCGGGAATCACAGTCAATGAGGAAGCCTCATACCTTAGCGAACGGGATCTCCTTCCCAGGACAGTTCTCTATACCCATCAGTCAATGTCTGTTGGCGATATAGTTGTGCTGACCAACCAGCATAGCATCAACCTCTATGCCGAAATGCTTTACCGCCTTCTTGGTGCCAGACTTGGAACACCCTGCAACCTCCACAACGCTGAAAAAATGGTTCGCAACTACTGGCGTAATAGGGGGGTAAACCTTATGGGAGCCACCATCAAGGACGGATGCGGACTCGCACCGCAGAATGCCGTCAGTCCCGAGTCACTTGTTAATATACTCACCTATATGTACGCCTCTTCCAACCGCGATGCCTTCTATCAGTCACTGCCCGTCAGCGGTAAATCAGGCACTATACGGTCGTTGCTGGTCGGCACCGAACTTGAGGGACGTGTACATGCCAAAAGCGGAACCATCGCGGGCACGAAGAATTACGCCGGATATATCGAACTGCCGGACGGAAGACGATGGGTCTTCGCTGTTATGGTCAGCAGTGCCATCGGCAGATCTTCCGAAATAAAGCGCGTCATCGAACGGTATCTTCTCGATGTTTATCGCCGAAACAGATAGCACCAACAACCTCCTGCGTGACAAGTATCTGGACGCGGAGGATCTCTTCACCGTTTCCGCAGGATTCCAGACATCCGGACGGGGGCAGCAAGGCAACGGATGGGAAAGCGAACGGGATAAGAACCTCCTTTTTTCCACACTTCTCCGCGACTGGCACATACCCGTCAGTCGGCAGTTCATACTCAACCAAATAGTCAGTCTCTCGCTGTTTCATACCGTACGGATGCTCCTGCCCGGGAATCTTCAACGGCAACTTGCCGTCAAGTGGCCCAATGACCTCTATTTTGCTGACCGCAAACTCGCGGGCATACTTATAGAGAATATTTGGCAAGGCGGCGAAGTAAGCCGCTCTATTGCTGGCATCGGACTCAATGTCAACCAAACTGTTTTCTGCTCGTCTGCACCCAACCCCGTTTCGCTCTGCCAGATAACCGGCGCGGAATACGAATGTGACAGTATCCTCCAACGTTTCCTGCTGACATTGCGGCATTATCGTCGGCTTCTGTCTGGCATAGAGAGGATTACGACAAACCGAAATGCGGAGTCTATATTGGATAAGGAGGAAGAAAGACCGGAACATTCCGATGGAGAGTTTTTGTATCAGCAGATTGCGTTGGAATATATGCAAGTGCTGTATCGCCGCGAAGGAATGTTCCTGTGGGAAGAACGCGAGGTGTCTTCCGTTCCTTCAATGCCTCAGATGAAACGCAACAACTGCCAGTTCCTCGCAAGCATCCATACAGTCCTCCCTACCGGCGAACTGGTTCTGCTTACCGCCGACAACCAACTCCGCACTTTCCATTTCAAGCAAATCCGCTACGTCATCACGTCACCATAGGACTGTGATGACGAGATACTCTCAGGTATCAGCTTTGCATGCTTCTATCCCCTAAATAGGGTATTTTGCACCGCACACTTGTGAGGGCACAAAACAAGGTGTACTTTTGTTTCAATAACAGTTCTTTGAACACAAATAAACACTTGTTTATGTCTGGACTTTCTTGTAACAGATTTGCAACCGTCTTAATCCATATCGCATTGGGAATTATACTCATAGGGGCGTGTGTGACGCATTTCTTTGGCGAACAGGGTGAGATTCATCTTCGTGCGGATAAGGCACAGTCTGTAATAACGAAGTACTCGACGCTTAGTCTTTTCTTATGGGATTTTCAGGTCGTTTATGCCGATGATGGCCAGACTCCGGTGGATTATATCACGGAGTTACGTATCTTGGACAGGGGAAAATCGAAAATCGGAATAGACGAAGGCACGGTGCGGATGAACAAGCCGCTTAGGTACAGCGGATGGCGTTTCTGTCAATCAGACTACGATAGTGACCGATTGGGCGTGGTGCTCACGTATAATTATGATCCGTGGGGTATTGGTATCACCTATACAGGCTACGCCTTGCTGTTGGTTGCGATGATTGCGTTCTTCTTTCAAAAACACACCCGTTTCCGTGCATTGCTGCGCCAACAGCACAAATGGTTGATGGCGGGATTGGGAGTGGCGATGCTCATTCTGGCTTTTGTTATGACGAAGGCGGTAACACCAAAGCCTCCCCTTCAGCCGGTGTTGCAAACACCCTTGTTGGGCATTCATGTGTCGGTTATTATGATGGCTTATACCCTGTTTGCGGCAGTGATGGTAAACGGCATATTGGGATTGTGCGTGCGCAAGTGGCGGGACCGGTTGATGCTCCTTTCACAAATACTGCTTTATCCTGGCGTTTTCTGCCTCACCGCAGGAATCTTCATCGGTGCGGTATGGGCCAATTTGAGTTGGGGGCGTTACTGGGGATGGGATCCGAAAGAGACGTGGGCGCTCATTACGATGATTGTCTATGCTGCCCTCCTTCATTGGCAGTGGATGGTGGGCCAATGGAACATATCAAATCAGAAATCCCGACTCTTGTATCACATCTTAAGTGTGGTGGCATTTGCATTCGTCCTTTTCACCTATTTCGGTGTTTCCTACCTGCTCGGCGGTCTGCATTCGTATGTGTAAGGCGATTTTTGCCTGTTTTGTTTGCAGGTTATGCAAAAAGAGTTACTTTTGCGGCTCAAAACGGTCTGCCTCCGTTTTGCGAAACAGAACGTGACGTCGAATGGCACAAAAGTCAAAAGATAATACACAATGGGATATTGTCATCACTCCCAAGGCGAACGTGCTTGCGCTTGACTGGAAAGAGTTGTGGAGATATCGTGATATGTATCTGTTGTTTGTGCTGCGTTCGTTCCGTGTTGCATACAAGCAGACCATTCTCGGACCGCTTTGGTTCCTGATTACTCCTGTCCTCTCGGTTATCGTCTATGTGGCGGTCTTCGGCGGGATAGCCAATATCCCCACCGATGGCATACCGCCCGTGCTTTTTTACTTGCTGGGTATTTCGCTTTGGGGGTATTTCGCGTCTTGCTTGAGTTCAACGAGCAATTCGTTCGTGACCAATGCTGATATTTTCGGCAAGGTCTATTTTCCACGTGTCATTATGCCTCTCGTGGCGGTTACGGTCAATCTGCTCAGTTTCGCGATCCAGCTTGGTATCTTTTTCGTGTTCTATATCTATTATGCGGCAACAGGCGCGGACGTGTTCATCCGTTGGCAGGTCGTGTTCTTCCCTGTCTTGATTCTCATATTGGCATTGTTTTCAGTAGGAGTGGGAATGATTGTTTCTTCCTTTACCACCAAATACCGTGACCTTCAGATTGTCTTCGCAAAGGTGATATCGCTCTGGGTGTATATCACTCCCGTCATCTACCCGATGTCCATGGTGACCAATCCCAAACTTCACCTTGCCATGTCGCTCAATCCGGTCACACCCGTCATTGAGGCAGCCAAATATTCGCTGCTTGGTGCGGGCGAATTCTCGTGGAGTTGGCTCGCTTACAGCCTGCTGATGACCGTCATTGTCCTCTTCATTGGGGTCATGATCTTCAATAAGGTGCAGAAATCATTTATGGATACGGTGTAACAAGTTGCAACGTGAAGCGGAACAAAGACACATATTGGACTACTGTCATCTCGCCCCGCGAAAGTGCTTTCCGTTTGGGCTTGCGGGATGTATGGCAAAAGCGTTACCTGCTCTGGCTCTTTGTCAAGCGCGATATCACCGTGCAGTTCAAGCAGACCGTCTTCGGTATGGGTTGGTACTTCATTTCTCCGATTTTCTCTACCGTTATGTATATGGTGGTCTTCGGACGGATAGCCAATATTCCCACGGATGATATCCCGCAACCTGTCTTCTATTTGAGCGGTATATGCTTGTGGGAGTATTTCTCCACGTGTCTGACGCAGGTGTCATCGACATTCCAGACCAACGTCTCGCTCTATGGAAAGGTTTATTTTCCTCGCCTTGTCACGCCTCTTTCGGTGGTGTTCGGCAAGCTGTTCCGCTTTTCCCTGCAGCTCTCCACGTTTGTGATTGTCTATGTTTATTTTGTCATACGTGGAGTGCCTCTGCGTCCCAATATCGCCTTGTTGCTCTTTCCTCTCATTGTTCTCTGCCTCGCGGGTATAGCCCTCGGACTGGGACTCATAGTCTCTTCACTCACGACCAAGTACCGTGACCTGATTAACTTTTTCGGCACATTCATCTCACTGTGGATGTACGCCACTCCCATTGTCTATCCCCTCAGTTATGTTACCAACCCGACCCTCCATACCGTTATGCTCTACAATCCGATTACGCCTCTTGTCGAGACCTTCAAGTACGGAGCGTTCGGAGCAGGTGCCTTCTCATGGAGTAGTCTCGCCTACAGTTTTGCATGTATGGCGGTGCTGGTCTTTGTGGGTATCATAATGTTCAACCGCAAGCAGCGCTATTTCATTGACACGATTTAGCACGGTTGATGCCTTTTCTATAAAAAGTGTGCATTTTTTAATAAAAATGTAACAAAAATTTTGTTAAGCCATACAAACGTTGTATCTTTGCCCGATTTTTTCGTGTTAAGATGGCTGCCCGTAGCTTTATCTGGAATGATAAGTGGGCTGTAAATGAAAAGATTAATGCGATACTATGGTTAGGAAAATACTAAATATTATATACTATGTCAAAAATTTGTCAAATCACCGGCAAGAAAGCCATGATGGGATGCAATGTCTCGCATTCGAAGCGCCATACAAAGCGCAGCTTCGATGTGAACTTGTTCCACAAGAAGTTCTACTGGGTAGAACAGGATTGCTGGATTCAGCTCAACGTAAGTGCGGCTGGTCTGCGTACGATTAACAAAATCGGTCTCGATGCTGCTTTGAGGCAGGCTGCGGAAAAAGGGTATTTATACGAGTAAGGTAAGGAGAAACAACTATGGCAAAGAAAACGAAAGAAGCGCGCGTGCAGGTCATACTTGAATGCACCGAACAGAAAGCAAGCGGTATGCCCGGTATGTCTCGTTACATCACGACCAAGAACCGTAAGAACACACCCGACCGCCTTGAACTCAAGAAGTATAACCCTATCCTCAAGAAGTACACCATTCACAAGGAGATTAAGTAAGAAAGGACTGAACTATGGCAAAGAAAGCGGTTGCTACCCTGCAAACAGGTAACTCGGGACGTCTGCACACCAAGTGCATCAAAATGGTTAAAAGTCCCAAGACAGGCGCATACGTCTTCCAGGAGGAGATCGTGGAAAACGAAAATGCACTGGCTTATTTCAAGTAAACAAACCGTACCCGAAATTTCGGAACTGAATAAAAAAGAGGCTGTCTGAATAAGGCAGCCTCTTTTCATTCGCCCATCAGTGACACCAGATTGTCCCAGCGAAGTATGGCGTCATGCCCGTACCGCCACAGCTTGAAGCGGACCTGGTCCTTTGTCAGTTCGCGCTCCAGATGGCTCTTGCTGTAGAACTTGTCTGCATAGCAGATGATTTTCTCCTCAAGCGACACCGGATAGTAATCCGCCAGCGGCACATCCACGTCATCGCGCATAAGTTGTTCCATCGGTATGCCCACGCCGGTATGCCGTTCCGCGACCAGTGCGTGACGCGGATAGCCCTCGCGCCGGAGGAGTTCGGCGCCCAGCCAGCCGTGTTCGATGTACGGACGGTCGCCCGTACAGTAAATGCCCGGCGCGTTGCAGTAGAGGATGCCTATGTCGTGCAGCATCGCCGCCTCCGCAATGAAAGCCCTGTCCACCTCCCATTCGGGGTGGGCATCCGCAATGCGCAGAGCGCGGTCGCGTACTTGCCCGCTGTGGGTCAGCAGGACATCGCGCAGTTCGGGCTGTGCGTCGTAGTTTTTGTCAATTATCTCTGTCGGATTCATATCTCTGTTTAAAGGAAAGGCAGCCCCTTCAGCGTATCCCGTTGAGCAGGCTCGCGGCATCCATTCGTTTCTTTCCGGGCAGCTGCAGTTCGGCTATGCTGACCGTCCCGTCCGCGCAGGGAACAGCAATCGGGCCGTCACCTTTCTCCGCGCGGAACACCTTGACGTTCTCATATTTGTTTCCGCGCAGGGTCAGGTCGCACCATGCGGCGGGGTAGGGTGAGAGTCCCCTTACAAAATTGACAATCTCCTCCGCCGTGCGTGAGAAGTCAATCCGGCAGTTGTCCTTGAACAGTTTGGGAGCGGGCAGCAGGCGGTCTGACATCTCCTGCGGCGTGGTGGGGACGGGTATGCCTTGCGCGTCGCAGTCGGCTATCAGGCGTGTGGTGCGGAGCGTCAGGCCGGTGCTCATCTCCATGAGCCGGTCGTGCAGCGAACCGGCGTCCTCCTGTTCGCCGATAGGCGTGCGCTCCTGCAGCAGTATGTCGCCGGTGTCTATGTCGTGGCGCAGAAGGAACGTGGTGCAGCCTGTTTCCTTGTCGCCGTTGATAATCGCCCAGTTGATGGGGGCGGCACCTCTGTACTGCGGCAGCAGGGATGCGTGCAGGTTGAACGTTCCCAGTCGGGGCATACTCCAAACCACGTCCGGCAGCATCCGGAAGGCGGTGACAATCTGCAGGTCCGCCTTGTACGACTCCAACTCAGCAAGAAAAACCGGGTCTTTGAGCCGTTCGGGTTGCAGGACGGGCAGTCCGGCGGACAGGGCGTACTGCTTGACGGGCGACTGCTGCAGCTTGTGTCCTCGTCCCGCAGGCTTGTCGGGCATTGTCACCACCGCCACCACCTCAAAGCCGTTCTCCACCAGCGCGCGCAGACCTGCCACGGCAAAATCCGGCGTACCCATATACACAATGCGCAAGGACGGTGTGTTCATTTGCTATAGAATGGATTAGGTTGAAAAGGGTTATCTGAACGTGTGAGAGAATCCCACGGACAGCAGTTCCTTGAACTGCAGTTTGGCTTTTGTCTCGCCCGAGGCTATATAGGTGTTGTCAAAGCGCGGATGCAGACTCACGCGCGCGGTCATGAAGCGGTTGATGATGAAGTTGCAGGTGGTCTGCCAGTCTATCTCCACCTTCTTGTAGTTCGTGTAGAAATAGAACTCTGTCTCCAGCACGATTTCGCGCAGGGGTGTGTATTTGTATTTGATGCGCAGGCTGCTGCCTATGTCGTTCAGGATGTTCTTCCCCGCCGGAATGCCGTAGTCGGTCACAAGGATGGTGGAGTCGGTCTGCATCGCGTACACCATTTTGTAGGACGCGGGTGACAGTACGATACTCAGGTTCGCCACAGGCTTGTAATCCAAACCCAGATCAAGATTAAAGCGTATAGGTGTGCCGAATGCCGTTTTGCGGTTGCGGGTATTGGGCTTCCACATGTTCCATATTGATGTCCGGAAATCAGCCGAGGACGAAACGTACAGGTTCTTGGCTATCTGGTATCCCACTTTGGTGTAGATACGGAACTGGTCGTCATTGACGTTGAACATACGCAGCGTGTCGCCGGGAGTGTTGGCGAAACCCGTCCGCCATTCACCGTAGTTCTCCCAGACGAGGTTGTTCTTTGAGTAGTTGATATTGCCTTTCAGTACAGACAGCAGGTTCAGGTTCAGTTCGTTGCCGCCCTGGTACCAGTTCTTTGATATGTAGCTCTGCGCCATTTGTATCTGCACCAGGGCGTCCATCCGCCACGGGCTGTAGATGTTCTTGCGGTTGCGCTGCATCTCCTTTATATCCTCTTCCGTGTCTTTGATGAGTGATCGGGATACGGTTATCTGTCCCATCCGTTTCTCTTGTGCCAGTTGCTGCGCCACCGAGTCCTGCTCCCGTTGAATCCTTGCCATTGAGTCGCGGAACGCCGCCTGTGCAAGTTCGTCCGCACGGAGGTCAAGGATGGAGTCGCGCACGTGCTGCAACTCGGCTTCCAACTGTTGTTCCCTTGTCCGAAGGTCGTTGAGCAGTGAGTCACGGAAGAGTGAGTCACGCTGGCGGATGTCCTCGCTCTGCTGGGCTATCATGTGCAGCAGCATCGCGTCCTCGTCGTAGTTGAGTACTATCGCGTCTTGGTCTTTCAGTGTGTCCACCTCTATCGTGCTGTCCAGCCGCAGTTCGCTTCTGCGCAGCAGTGAGTCGGGGACGGTCAGCAGCAGGCTGTCGTCCGGTATCTCGTCGGGCACAGTGTCGCCCCGAAGAACAGGATGGGCGTATAGCAGCTGTCCGCAGCAAAGCAGGACAAGGGTCAGGAAACAGGTTTTTGTCTGCATGCGTTCACGATTAAGTGGATTCCCCAAATGATGAAAGGTATGCTGAGCAGCTGGCCCATATTCAGGGCCATACCGGCTTCAAACGCCTCCTGGTCGTTCTTGATGAACTCCAGCAGGAAACGGGTCACGAAGATAATCTCAAGGAACACCCCGAAAATCAGTCCCTGCCGCTTGTAGCATTGTCCCTTCCAGTACATCAGCCATGTGACGGCAAAGGCTGTGATGCAGTACAGCATCTCGTATATCTGCGTCGGATGACAGGGCTCGGTCTGACCGTCACGGACAAAGATGAAGCCCCACGGAAGTGTGGTCGGGCCGCCGTATATCTCCGAGTTCATCAGGTTGCCCAATCGGATGCAGGTGGCGGTGATGCATACGCCTATCACCAGCCTGTCGAATATCCATACCAGGGAGGTGTGGAATTTCTTCTCTTTCGAGAAATGCTTCTTGTTCAGTCCCCATGCGGCGATAATCAGGCCGATGGCGCCGCCGTGGCTGCTCAGTCCGCCCTCCCATATCTTGAGCAGGTCCATGGGGTGCTCGATGTAAGGGTTGCGGTAGTGCAGGTTCCACGCAAACAGTTGGATGGGGTCGTTGGTATAGTGCCATTCGTAGAACCAGCAGTGCCCTATACGCGCGCCGATAATCACGCCCAGTGCCATCCACAGGAATATCTTCTCCGGCCAGTCCTTCGGGCAGTTCTCATTGGCGTACAGTTTGACCTGTATCAGGTAAGCCGCATACAGCCCGACGGCCCACAGCAGTCCGTACCAGCGGATGCCGCCGTTCCCGAAGTGTACGAGGATGGGGTCCACGTCCCATGTTATGTATGCCAGAAGCTGTTCCATAGCCTTTATCTGCCCCAGTTGAGTTTCACCTTGAGTGAATGGATGAAGTCGTTCTTGCCTATCTGCACGAGAGGGATGGTGTAGCGCGCCTTCTCGATATGAAGCGTTATGTCATCGCTGAAGGTATGGCTCCTTCCGTCCACACTGACCAGATAGCTGCCGTTGCGGCTGCGGATCGAAAGGTCTATCTGCGAGTCGTCGGGCACCACCAGCGGGCGCACGTTCAGGCTGTGGGACGCGATTGGAGAGAGAAGGAATGCCGGGGTCTGCGGGGTCACCAGCGGGCCGCCCACACTCATGTTGTATGCCGTGCTGCCCGTCGACGTGGCGATAATCAGACCGTCAGCCTCGTAGGCGTGAAGGAACTCGCCGTTCAGACGGGTGTCAACCGTTATCATGCTGCTCAGCCCCTGCTTCAGGATGGCGACCTCGTTCAGCGCGTTGGGGTCAAGTATGTGTCCGCCTTCCGAGCAGATTACCGACAGAAGCGTGCGTTGCTCCACCGTGTAGTCCCCTTCCAGCAGGCGGTCCATAATGTAGTCCACATCCTGCGTCTTCACTTCCGCCAGAAAACCCAGATGACCGCAGTTGATGCCGAGGATGGGGACGTTCTTGTCTCCCACCGCCGCCGCGGTCGTCAGGAAGGTGCCGTCACCGCCCACCGACAGGGCAAAGTCAACTGGATTCGCATCGGTGAGTGTTGCCTCCCCTTCGCGGGGATAGACCTCATAGTCACGCAGGTTGAGTTCCTGACGGAGTTCCTGCGACAGATAGATATGTATCTGATGGGCGGCCATATACTCGATGAGATGCTGCACCTCATTGAGCGTCTGCTGCTTCATCGCGTTTCCGAATATGGCTATATTCATGTTCAATGGTTTTCCGCCGCAAAGATACTGCTATTACCCGTACATCGAAAACCTTTCTGCAAAATTTTTTATGCCCCTTCCCGTTCCCTTCCCGTCTCCATCCCTGTCCCGTCCCTGCCCCGTCCCGTCCTCCTCTCTGCCCCATCCCGTCCTATCCCCGTCCCCGTCCCTGTCCCGTCCCTGCCTTGTCCCCTTCCTGTCCCTTCCCGTCCCGCTGTAGGTTCATATCCTTTCCGTACCTCGAGCAGGTGATTAGCGGGTGATTACCGTGTGATTACCGCGTTAGTCGGCTGACCACACCGTACCTTTGCCGTATCTTACCCGTATCGCGGCGGTATTTTTAGGGATTACTGCGCAATTATTTGCATAATCCGCCAAAACACCGTTACTTTGCCGCCGATTTTCAAAAAGGAAAAGAGACAACTATGGAAACAGTACAAATAAGGGCCGAACTCTTTCGGGAGATGAATCCGATGCTGGACAGCAAAGAGATGCTTCAGAAGATGCTTCTTTATGTCCGCACGTTGTTTGCGGAGCAGAAAGCGGGGCAGAAGCAGGAGCAGATCAATCATCTTAATCACGCTTTTTCCGAATTCAAGCAGATGCAGGAGGGAACAATCGAAGGTATAGCGGCGGAGGACTTGCTCAATGAATTGTAGAATCACGGCTACGCCGGACTTTGCACGCGCGCTTAAGCAACTCGCCAAACGCTATGATAACACTCATTGCCATATACGACAAGTCCGACCAAGAGAACATAACGGATAAGGAACTGCGGCTGATTTTGAAAAAGAACGGCTTGTTATAAGTTCTGCTTGATTGGTATGCTTATCTGCAATTCCAACACTCGTCTCGCCCCCCGTGAACGGAGGACAAAAGGCAATAAACCGTCTATTCGCAACGCAAAAACAGGCGGTGCTCACTCTTTGTGGGCATCGCTTGTCTGTTTCTCCCCGTCGGTATAACGGAATCACCGCACCCCGAAACGTCGGTATAACGCCATCCCGACATCCCGACAACATCGACATCCCGATATCCCGAAAAAAACTAAACCAACAAAACAAACAACTGATATGAAAAAAACCATTCTTTTCACCCTCCTCTGCCTGTTAGGTTTCGGAGCGGTGACATCCGCACAGGAGCTGGATCCTGAAATCTACGCCGTGCTGAACGGCTCAACCACCACCTTCTATTACGACAACAAGTACATGGAGCGGGAAGGTGCTTCCGCCTACTGGGATCTCGATGAGGACGCGCCTGCAAGACTGAATTTCACCGACAACACCACGAAGGTCGTCTTTGACCCCTCTATGGACAAGGCGTTACCTGTCAGTACCGAAACATGGTTCTACAACTTCACGCTTTTGGAGGAGATAGAGGACATCAAATACCTGCATACAGACGCTACGGAAGATATGTCACAGATGTTCTTCAATTGCGAATCCTTGAAGTCTTTGGATCTCAGTTCATTCAATACCGAAAAGGTGGAGGGTATGGGCGCTATGTTCATACAATGCAAAAGTTTGACATCGTTGGATTTGACTTCCTTCAATACCGCCAACGTGGTGAACATGGCAGGTATGTTTGAAGGTTGTGAGAAATTGCAGAAAATTGACCTCGGCAGTCTCTTCAACACGTCCAATGTAAAGAGTATGCAAGAAATGTTCTCGGGATGTACGGCATTGAAGGACATAGACCTCAGTTCCTTCAACACTTCCAATGTCACCGATTTGGCGGGCATGTTCATGGAATGTACGGCGTTGGAGAACATCGACCTCAGCGGCTTCAACACCGGAAACGTGACCGATATGGGTTCTATGTTTGCGCTCTGTGAAAACGTAACTTCGTTAGACCTCCGCTCGTTCAACATCAACAAAGTGGAAGATGTGAGCAATATGTTCTACGGCTGCAAGGAACTGACAACCATCTATTGCAACGACAATTGGAACAACTACAATGTGATAGAAGGAAATGGAACTGATGTGTTTGCGGATTGCAAGAAACTGGTAGGCGGAAACGGAACAACCTTCAAACCTTCGATGAAGGACATCGAATACGCCCGTCCCGACGGAGGAACGTCCGCACCCGGATTCTTCACTGCAACGCCGCAAGTTTATACCGCCTTGGAGAAAGATGGATTCCTCTACTATTATTTCGACGACCAACGTACCTTAAAAGAAGGACTGACTGCTGTCTATGATGCCGATGACAGCGAATGGCTCAAAGGCTATATAGCCCAGAACACACACTATGTGGTCATTGACGAGTCGATGCAGAATGCCGGGATGACATCGATGCGCTATCTGTTCGGCTATCTTGACAACTTGTATGAGATAGAGGGCCTGCAGAATCTCAACACAGCCGGCGTGACGGATATGCACGGTATGTTCGCCGATTGCCAATACATTGATGCTTTGGACCTGACTACCTTCAATACAGACAACGTAACGGATATGGCGGAGATGTTCAGCGGCTGCTTGCTGCTGCCGGTGCTGGACTTGAGTTCGTTTGATACAGAAAACGTAACCGATATGGGCAGTATGTTCTATCACTGCACGGCGTTGGAGAGCATCACCTTCGACGATTTAAACACCGCCAATGTTACCAATATGTATTGTATGTTCGCGGAATGTACGGCGTTGAAGAACCTTGACCTCAGCCGCTTCAACACTGCAAATGTCACCAATATGTTTGGTATGTTTTTGGAATGTGCGGCGTTGGAGAAGATTGACCTCAGTAGTTTCAACACTGCCAGCGTCACGGATATGACAGGTATGTTCGCAGAATGTACTGCATTGAAGGAACTTGACCTGAGCCGCTTCAACACCGCCAATGTGAAACTGATGAAGATGATGTTCTACGATTGTGAGGAGCTGACTACCATCTATTGCAACGACAATTGGAACACAACGGTTGTGGAGGACTCGGAAGATATGTTCTACGGGTGCCTGTCACTGAAAGGCGGGAAGGGAACAGCATACGATGACAGCAAGGTGGACATTGAGTATGCCCGTCAAGATGACCCGGAGAACAGCCGACCCGGCTATTTCACCGCTGTACAGACGCACAAGGTGACACTCGTCGCAGAGAACGGAACTATCACTGTGGAGGAAGGTGTGAACTTGGAAGCAGTGCCTGATGGCACAACGCTCCACCTCACCGCCACCCCGGATGAGAATTATGAGTTCGCGGGCTGGACGAACTATGACCCCGAGACAGGCTTGAAAGTGGTAAGCGACATCACTGTCACCGCGGAGTTCAAGTTGAACGTGACTTACCGCGTGACAGCCGTTTCCGCTGACAACGCGCTCGGAGAGGTGACGCTCACCTTCGACAGCGAGGATATCATCAGCAAAGGCGAGGAGGCGAACGACTTCACCGTTGTACCCAATGCGGTGGGACACCTCGTGGCGACACCGAAAGACAAATACACGGAGTTCGTCCGTTGGAACGACGAGGCGGAAGGCTTCACGCTCGCGGAGCGTGACATCACCGTCACAGGCGACTTCGACTATATCGCCACCTTCCATAAGGACAGTTTCAACGTCGTTGTCACCGTCGAGGGCATTGACCCCGCATTGGTGAAGGTTCACGGTGCGGGCAGGTACGGACGCGGCGACAACGCCACTGTCTCGTTCACACTTAACGACGACCATTACGACTTCGACATGTACCTCTTCGACGAGAACAATTTCAGAAAGACCGAAACGCTCCAGTTCGAGGAGATAGACGAC
>JAGCWE010000014.1 GCA_017962005.1 Paludibacteraceae bacterium
CAATGTCGTCACGGCTGTAACCAAAGGTCATCTGAGTCAGGTCGTTCGTACCAAAGCTGAAGTACTGGGCTTCGGTAGCGATACGGTCAGCGGTCAGTGCAGCACGCGGAATCTCAATCATCGTACCCACCTCGAACTCAACCTCCACACCGTACTCCTGGAACACTTCCTTGGCGACGCGCATGATAATCTCTTTCTGCTGTTTGAACTCGTAGAGGATACCGATAAGCGGCACCATGATTTCCGGCATCGGGTTCTTACCCTCTTTCTTCAGTTCGCAGGCGGCGGACATAATGGCGCGTGTCTGCATGGCTGTTATCTCGGGGAACGTGATTCCCAGACGGCAGCCACGATGACCCAGCATCGGGTTGTTCTCCGCAAGGCTGTTCACACGCTGCTGAATCTCCTCCACGGTAACGCCCATCTCGCGCGCCATTGTCTCCTGACCGGCAAGATCGTGGGGAACGAACTCATGCAACGGGGGATCCAGCAGACGGATATTGACGGGGCAGCCGTCCATCGCCTCAAGAATACCCTTGAAGTCAGCCTTCTGATAGGGCAGAAGTTTGGCAAGCGCCTTCTCGCGACCAGCTGTGTCCTTGGCAAGAATCATCTCACGCATGGCGACGATCTTCTTGTCCTCGAAGAACATGTGCTCGGTACGGGTCAGACCGATACCCTTTGCACCAAAAGCGCGTGCCACCTGAGCGTCATGCGGCGTGTCGGCGTTGGTACGAACCTGCAGGCGGGTGTATTTGTCGCAAAGATCCATCAGGGCTTTGAAGTCGCCTGACAGTTCGGCCGCCTTGGTCGGAATCTGACCGGCATATACCTGTCCGGTGGAACCATTCAAGGAAATATAGTCGCCTTCCTTATAGGTAACGCCCTCGATGGTGACGGTCTTCTTCTTGTAGTCCACGATGATGGCTCCGGCACCGCTGACACAGCACTTGCCCATACCGCGGGCAACAACGGCTGCGTGCGAGGTCATACCACCGCGTGCGGTGAGGATACCTTCGGCGGCTGACATGCCGGCGAGGTCTTCGGGACTGGTCTCAATGCGGACCATGATGACTTTGTGCCCGTCCTTATGCCAAGCCTGCGCGTCATCGGCGTGGAAGACAATCTGTCCGCAGGCAGCACCCGGAGAAGCGGGCAGACCCTGCGTGATGACCTGCGCTTTCTTGAGCGCGTCCTTGTCGAATACGGGGTGAAGCAGTTCATCCAGCTTCTGCGGCTCGCAGCGCATAATGGCCTCCTGCTCGGTTATCTTACCCTCGCGGCAGAGATCCATCGCTATCTTCACCATGGCCGTACCCGTACGTTTACCGTTGCGGGTCTGGAGGAACCACAGCTTGCCTTCCTGAACGGTGAACTCCATATCCTGCATGTCGCGATAGTGATCCTCGAGTTTCTGCTGGATTTCATTGAGCTCTTTGTAGAGAGCGGGCATAGCCTCTTCCATAGAGGGGTACTTGGCCGCGCGCTCCTCTTCGCTGATGCCGCGCAATTTGGCCCAGCGGCGGCTGCCCTCAATGGTGATTTGCTGCGGTGTGCGGATACCGGCAACCACGTCCTCACCTTGTGCGTTAACAAGGTACTCGCCGTTGAAGATGTCCTCGCCCGTGGCGGCATCACGGCTGAAGCATACGCCTGTGGCGGATGTCTCACCCATGTTGCCGAATACCATTGCCATTACGCTGACGGCAGTTCCCCATTCGTCAGGAATACCTTCCATCTTACGGTAGAGGATAGCGCGCTCGTTCATCCAGCTGCGGAACACGGCGCAAATGGCACCCCACAACTGCTCAATCGGGTCATTGGGGAAGTCCTTGCCGGTCTGCTCCTTGATGGCGGTCTTGAAACGAGCCACAAGCAGTTTGAGCTCTTCCACGTTCAGGTCCTTGTCCAGTTCGATATGGCGGATGGCTTTCACCTCCTCGATAATCTTCTCGAACGGGTCGATATCGGTCTTGTTGACGGGTTTCATACCGAGAACCACGTCGCCGTACATCTATACGAAACGACGGTAACTG
Organism: Paludibacteraceae bacterium; assembly: GCA_017962005.1. Classification (GTDB taxonomy): domain Bacteria; phylum Bacteroidota; class Bacteroidia; order Bacteroidales; family Paludibacteraceae; genus Colicola. Next base: position 2,037 of record JAGCWE010000014.1, read on the forward strand.
TCATACACGAAATGCGGGTTCTTGGTCTTTTCAACCATACCAGCGGCGACTTCATCGTTCAGACCGAGGTTGAGGATGGTGTCCATCATACCGGGCATTGAGGCGCGCGCGCCGGAGCGAACGCTGACCAGCAGCGGGTTCTTCGGGTCACCGAAACGGCTGTTCATCAAGGTCTCGATGTGCTTGACAGCAGCCATTATATCGTCATTGAGCAGGGCAACAATCTTGTCCTGACCTACCTGATAGTACTCGTTGCAGACATCGGTGGTGATGGTGAATCCGGGAGGTACGGGTACACCCACAAGGTTCATCTCGGCGCAATTGGCACCTTTTCCGCCAAGCTCCTCGCGCATCTGCGCATTGCCTTCAGCCTGGCCGTTTCCAAACGTGTAAACGCGTTTTTTCTGTTCCATAATATATAATTTTTTAGTTACTTTATATTCATTTGCCGCTTTATTCCTCACAAAAAGCCCGCAAAGATAGCGTATTTTTAAAAAGTTTACAATAGAGAGCGCAATTTTTCGATACAAACAAAATATGCAATGTTTCCAAGACCAATGGTTATAACCTACATTTCAGCAAGTTTGAGCCGTTCGGCATTCTCCGCCACAATCAGCGCATCAATAACCCCTTGTATGTCCCCATCCATAAACGCCGCCAGATTATAGACAGTGTAGCCTATCCGGTGGTCGGTGATGCGCCCCTGCGGATAGGTGTAGGTGCGGATGTTAGCAGAGCGGTCGCCGGTGCTGACCAACGTCTTGCGGCGTGAGGCGATGTCGTCAATGTACTTCTGGTGCTCGCTGTCGTAAATCTTCGTGCGCAGCCGTGCCAGTGCCCGCTCCTTGTTCTTGGGCTGGTCGCGGGTCTCGGTACACTCAATCAGAATCTCCTGCACCTCGCCCGTATTGGGGTTCTTCCAGTTGTAACGGAGGCGAACACCCGAATTGACCTTGTTCACATTCTGTCCGCCGGCACCGCCCGAACGGAAATAATCCCAACGTATCTCGCCTTCGTTGATCTGCACTTCAAACTCGTCCGCTTCCGGCAGGACGGCTACGGTTGCGGCAGAGGTGTGCACCCTACCCTGCGTTTCAGTAACAGGAACACGCTGTACGCGATGCACGCCCGACTCATACTTGAGCGTTCCATAGACGTTCTCGCCGGTAACGTTGAATATGATTTCCTTGAAACCGCCGACCGCCCCTTCAGAGAAAGAGGAAACAGTATATTTGAACCCTTTGGTCTCGAAATACTTGGTGTACATACGGAAGAGGTCGCCCGCGAACAGCGCCGCCTCGTCGCCACCCGTGCCGCCACGAATCTCCATCACCACGTTCTTGCCGTCCTCCGGGTCTTTGGGCAGAAGCATCAGTTTCAGTTCCTCCTCCAACTTGGGCAGCAGGGGGTCCAGACGATCCATCTCCTCGCGCGCCATCTCCTTCAAATCCGCATCCTGCTCGTTGTAAAAGAGTTGCTTGGCATCCTCGAGGTCGTGCAGTGTCTTTTTGTATTGCTGCGCAGCCTTGAGCACGCCTTCCAGTTCGTGGTACTCGCGGTTCAGCCGGACATACCTCGCCTGATCGGCAATGACAGACGGGTCGGTAATGAAGAGCGAAATCTCGTGGAACTTCGCCTCCAGACCTTCTATCTTATCCAGGATATTCACAAGAACGTTTTTTACGAGAACATTAACGACGGCGCATCTGCTGCACTTTGCGCATCATCTTGGCACTTTGCTCAAACTGCTTTAGGAACCGGTTGAGTTCAACGATAGTCCTTCCGCTGCCCTTGGCTATACGCTCCTTGCGCGAGCCGTTGAGGCAACCGGGGTTCGCACGCTCATAGGGGGTCATCGAAGCAATCATCGCCTCTATCGGTTTGAAGGCGTCATCGCTAATCTCCACGTTCTTGAGAGCCTTGTCCATACCAGGAATCATTCCCATCAGGTCTTTCATAGACCCCATCTTCTTTATCTGCTCCAACTGACCGATAAAGTCATTGAAATCAAACTGGTTCTTGGCAATCTTCTTGCTCAGCCGACGCGCCTCCTGCTCATCGTACTGCGCCTGCGCACGCTCCACCAGACTAACGACATCGCCCATACCCAATATACGGTCCGCCATACGGCTCGGATGGAACACGTCCAGCGCCTCCATTTTCTCCCCCGTACCGATGAACTTGATGGGTTTTTCGACCACCGAGCGTATTGATAACGCGGCACCACCGCGCGCGTCACCGTCCAATTTAGTCAGTATAACACCGTCAAAATCCAGCCGATCGTTAAATTCTTTCGCCGTATTCACGGCATCCTGACCCGTCATGGAATCAACCACGAACAGCGTCTCGGACGGTTCGATGGCTTTTTTGATGGCAGCTATCTCGTTCATCATCTGCTCGTCAACCGCCAGACGCCCCGCCGTATCAACGATAAGTACATCGTAGCCATAAGTGCGCGCCTCCTTAAGCGCGTCCTGAGCCTTCTTGACAGGATCTTTTTCTTCAGGGGCGAGGTACGTTTTCGCCTGCACCTGTTCGCCGAGCACACGCAGTTGCTCAATGGCAGCGGGGCGATACACATCGCAAGCGGCAAGCATAACGCGCTTGCCTTTTTTGGTTTGCAGATAATGCGCCAGTTTGGCGGCATGGGTGGTCTTACCCGAACCCTGCAGACCCGCCATAAGGATAACGGCAGGATTGCCTTTCAAGTTCATTCCGACCGCCTCATCCCCCATCAGATGAGCCAGTTCGTCGTGTGTGATTTTCACCATCAACTGCCCCGGCCGGATGGAGGTCATGACCTTTTCGCCAAGCGCCTTCTCCTTCACACGGTCGGTGAACTGCTTGGCTGTCTTATAGTTAACATCCGCTTCAAGCAAAGCCTTGCGGATATCCTTGACCGTCTCGGCTATATTGATGTCGGTAATGCGGCCTTCGCCTTTGAGAATCTTGAAACTACGTTCCAAGCGTTCGCTTAAATTGTCAAACATCTTATTTTCTCCTTCTTACATAAACTCCCACAAAGACAGGGAAGTTATCTGAAAAACAAAAGTCTTACTTTTACGGGGCGCAAAAGTAAGACTTTTAACCTATTTGTGCAAAACTATTTTTTCAACGTTTCTCAATCCACCCGCTGGCCTTGCAGATTGTAGTAACAACAGCCTCCATTGCCATCCGGTATGACGATACAAACCTGTCCGTTGTACATCACTTTCCGCGGCATTGTGCCATCCATCTCTATCTGCGGCAATGCATCCTCCTCCATCATCTGAATGCCATGATAGGGCAAGAAATACAGATCCACCATACCTTGCGTATAGGTATTGTCTGCATCGGGCAGAATGAAGAAATAGTAATCGACGCTTGACTGCATTGACAACGCCAGACGTGCCGACCAGTCGTGAGCAGGTGCGAACACCGCCTTATTCTCCACCGCGCCCATCGCAAACATCGTGGCAGTATCCGTCATGAAGGCATCATCACCATAAACAGACAGATAACGTGAACCGTTGCGCAGAGTCCATCCGTTCGAGGTGTGTTTGAGTTCCCACACGCAGGATGACGGCACATTGGTCGTGTTCACATCCAGCACATTGGTCACCCCTGTCTCTATCGCCTGCAAACGCGTACCGCCATGCATAGTCAGTTCCTTAGAAGACAGGTAATACCACTGCTTGTCCGTACTGCGCTGGCGGTTGGCAACAACCACATACGTACCCTCGGTCAATTTGAACGAAGTGAGCTGGTGACGGTTGCCTATCCCGACCGCATACCATGCGTCCGCCACGGCTATCTCCGCCCTGGAGTTGGCACCGTACAAATCGCGCGCAGCCTGAAGGGACAGGTCGCGGATATTAGCATAAGTGGTTTTCGGGTTTACATAGTAGATCAACGTATTGTACACTATCTGCATCGCGGCATCAAACCCTATCCCCTCGACCTCATACGCCTGTATGCCCTTGTCGTCAATCGTACCCGATCCGCCATTGACCAAAAGGTAGAACCAGTAGTTCTGCACACCTGCGTTGGTGTGGGGGTTGGGGTTGGCGGAGAAGTCCCATAGTTCACCCTTGTAGGTAGTGGGACACGGGCGGACGTTGCGTGTGTTCTGCTTCGGGTCTTTCAGCGAACGCATACAGCTACCGTCGAGCATCGCCTGGGTGGTCATCTCCCAGTCGGTCTGTCCATAGGCATAGCGTTCGACGGCGCAGGCGAATATGTCTGCAAAGGACTCGTTGAGGGCACCACCCTCTCCGCTTGTAGCCAGTTCGTGTCCCGTGTTGTGGTTGGTGACGGCATGGGTGTATTCGTGCGCCAAGACATCCAAACAAACCAACGGACCATAGGTCTCGTGGTCGCCCATACCGTAGAAGAAGAAACCAGTCTTTCCGACGGCGCAGCAGTTGTTGGGGAAACGCACGGCACTCAACGAAGGCAACATATACGAAGGATTGACAAAATTGGCCAAACGCTTGTTGGCATTGTCCACTCCGAGACGCCCGAAGGTGTTCAACCAGTAGTCATAGGTCGTGCACAATCCCCAATGGACATCAATGGCCGGATTGTGGCACACCATCACCGTGCCGGACACATAATCGGACTCAAAGCGGTACTCTTTCGCCTGATTAGCCGTGAGGCGGAACTGCTGGGGACATTGGACACTGCCGGAGGCATTATACTCCCAAATCTCCATATAGATGTCACCCGTTGCCAGGATGTTCGTCTCTGTCAATACAGGGAACGTCACAGGCAGTCCGCCATTAAGCGCATAACCGGACTGGTACAACTCATTCCCATAGGCATCCTTAATGACGATAAAGAACTCGGGCTGCTGGTCACCTGATTCGATACGCCACCACAAATCGGAGGAAGCGGTTAGCGTTACAGTCTGAATCAAAGGGATGTTCCACGCCGAATATGCGGACTGATAAGAATCGACATAACTGTAATTGTAGGAACCGTCCGCATTTTCAAGAAGGTTCTTACCATCAACCGTCAGTATGTTACGCTGCGGATCATACAACATGGTAGATCCATAGTTGTCCATACTATATACAAAATTCACATTACCACTATAGTACGATGCTCCCGTGCCAACCAATGCCTGACCACGGGACGGGATAACAAGAACAGTAAAAAACGAGATTAAAATAACAAATTGTAAGCGTTTCATTTTTTCATTCCGTAAAAAAGCGCGCAAAAGTAGTCTCTTCTGCGCGCTTTACCCAAATAATAATTACAATTTGTCAAATTTGCTATCTGTACTTTTCAGTATTTGTCATCTGCACTTTTCATTTGACTACTGACTCACCTTCCGAATGTACTGCCTGACAGAAAGACGGAAATTAGGAATCACATTGGCATCATTGTCACGCAACAACATCCTGCCATCGCCCGCCTTACTGCGCGAACTCTTATATCTGGCCTTCACAAAGGGGTTGAACTTGATGTGCTGGAAGTCAGGACCAGAGACATCAAGAGCCAGTTTCATCGGTTTGAACAAAGAAATATGGTAATCGAACGAACCGTCCAGATTCTGCACCCCCCCGACACCGGCATAGTACTTGTCGATAGAGAGCATAAAGGGGAATATCTGCACCTGATTATTCTCCGCCATCAGTTCCACGCTCAGGCTGTCTATCCTGTTTCGTGTCTTCTTGGAGAACATCAGCATCTTGGCTATCTCCGAGAACGTCTCGCCGTCCATAAGCACCAAATCCGTTCCCCGCAGCCACGCACCGGCATTGACAGACGGAAGATCGATACTCATATCGCTGTTCAACCGCAGCCGCGCCGCCGCATCACAAGCGACCGAGCCATCGAAAGACCGCAACATCGGCATCACCGAATCGAGTTCCGGCAGGGCACGAACCAAATCACCAATCTGAACACTATCCATCGAGAGATCGGCGGCAGTATGGGCACTCAATGTATCCCGGCAGGCATAAACCAGATTCATCCGCATCTTCCCGACCTTTGTCGAGGTGGACAGATTGGTTATCGCGAGCGTCTGGTCGTTCAAACGAACCTGTCCTCTGAACTCGTGCAAACGCATACCTGAGAAAATGACCGTATCCACACGGGCACGGAAACGGACATTCAGATTATCCGGCAGCACAACCAATGCCGCAGCCAATGAGTCAGCAGCTCCGTCATGACCATCTGCCGACTGCAGGCTGTCGGAGTCCTGCATGGTCTGAGCGAACTGAACCGTGTCCTCCAACAGGGACATATTCTCCGCCAACGCGATTGAATCCAGCCGCTCCTTACGACGCTGCTGCTTCTGCATCGCCTGACTAATCTGGTTCATGTCAATACGCGGGGACTCCATCTCCAAATTGGCCTCCAGCGTTTTGCCGAGAATCAAATACCTGCGCAAATGATGCAAATCACCTTTCAACGACACCATTGACCGCCCCACACGCATACGGAAACTATTCAACGACAATGTATCGTCGTTCAGCGTCAAATCCATTCTTCTAACAGTAGGACGGAGGTCATCCCCCTTGTGACGCAGACCAAACGTCCGCACATACACCTTGCCCGTATTGGCGAACCGCTTGTAGTATGTTTCAATCTGTGAGGAGTCGTTGATGACGGTCTGTGCCAGACGAATCAGCGAATCGAGTGTCATCACAGTGCGCTCGCTGTCAGGTATTCTGACACGTTCGCCGGACACCGAATCCTTGCGGAACCGGCGGTAGCGCGGAACCGCCGTCAGATCCATCCTTACTGAATCCAACAACATTCCGTTACGCGGGTTGACCAAGAAGACCGAGTCCATCGAGACACGCGCAGTAGAAGCCGGAACGAACTTGGCTTTCTCATCGGGTTTCATCGAGCCGCTGACACGAAGCCTTTGCGCTATCAGTCGAAGCGAGTCCGCGCGCTGCACATCCACGCCCTCCATACTGACCGACGCACGCAAACGGGGCACCGTATGGTCGGTAAGGTCATCCGCATACAGCCATATCCGCGCGCCCGCAAGATCCGCCTTCACATTGCGGCGGTATCCCGCCTTGATCTGCCGGAACGCCAGCCGACAGTCCAGCAGGGCGGTATCGCGTCTGCCTGTGCGCTTTGACACACGGGGCGTATTGGTGGTCAGGCTGACGCGGAGTGAATCGGCGAACAGCCCCATGTGCGTACCCCTGACAGCGACAAACACATCATCGCCCTCCAACTCCGATTCGGAATGAATGTCATATATCTTCCGCCGCATCAAATCGTCCAGATAGAAATTGGTTTTCACATTGGCACGCAGACGACCGCGCACACGGGCTTTCTGGTCCAGACCGAGCAGTTCCGCCAGTTCCTTCAAATGCAGCCGTGTCTGCATATTCACATTCACCCATTCGCGGGAGCGTTTGCAGGCGCCGAGACCGCTTGCGCTAATCCAAGACGAACCGCTACGGAAACGCAGCGTGTCAACACGGACAAAGGACGAATCCATCACACAGGCATCATAACGTCCCTCCGCGCGCAGGGAGAGATTATCCAGATGAATCTTCCTCTGCGGATGTCCGCCGTGCAAACTATCCAACGCAATCCGAGCCTGCGCCAACAGACCACTTGCATGCAACTTATCCACTACGGACGATGCGCTATCAGTATCCGCCATCAGCTCCATCAGCCGCTCCTTCCGCATCCTGCATTGCACATCCATCCTAACGCCACCTGACAGGGTGTTTTCCTTTATTGTCCGCTCGCGCAGCGTATCGGGCAGCAATGCCAACAGTTTCTCCACCTGAGGCACGCACAATGCCGCCTTTACAGCCACAGTATCCCTCAACGAGCCTGCCAGTTCGACTGTAGCGTCCGCAAGGCGCAAAGCGACTGACGCATCCCCTTCAAGAATCGAATCGGCAAACCGGCCACAAGAATACAGGTACAGACTGTCAATGCACAATTCATCAATGGCAAGACTGTCGGAAGAGAACAAGAGCAAGCCGTCCACCAGACGGACACTATCCCAACAGAAGCAGAACGGTTCGGAAACAGTGGTGTCCTCTGGCTGCGGGACGAGTATATCAAAGTTGTACTTTCCCTTCCTCCCGGCAATGTGCAACCGGGGACGAGACAGAAGCAACTCCTTCACACACACCTCCCGACGCAAAAGCGGCGGCAGGCATACATTCAGGCGCAGAGTCTCCAACA
>JAGCWE010000015.1 GCA_017962005.1 Paludibacteraceae bacterium
CGGGCTTCATCGCTCCTGTCATGGGCGACACCTACCTCAAGCAGCATGACGCTCCCGAGGATGTTTAGTACTACCACTGCGGTCCTACTATGATGGCGAAGACGGTGCTTGACCTCCTGCACTCGCTGGGTGTGGATGATCAGGACATCCGCTTCGATAACTTCGGAGGATAGCAGCAAAGTCCCCTGTCGCAATCTCTGCAGATATTAATCTGCGTGGAGAGAAGAACGCGCGCGATACCAATGCGTGCGTTCTTCAGTCTGTTTTTCTCTTATTTGCTGTCCACACCTTCGCACCCGTCATACGCTTTGCGATACTTACTGCTGACTGTAAAAGAAAAAGAGAGAAAACTTTTCATGTTTTCTCTCTTTGAGCCACTTCCCGGACTCGAACCGGGGACCTACGCATTACGAATGCGTTGCTCTACCAACTGAGCCAAAGTGGCAACTTTGCTTTTGTCTGCATCGATATCTTGTACAAAAGCGGGCGCAAAAGTAGTGCGTTTTTCGGGTACTGCAAAATTATTTTTTTACAAAATGATGAAAAATTGTACTTTTGCCGTGCCAAAGGCATACTTTTTGCTTCTGCGTATCATGATTTGTTATATCCGTAGGGATACTGCATTGAATGTTGGAGTTCTTGTCTGACATGATTTATAAACGAACAAAAAATGAAACATAAATACCAATTGCTGTCAGTCCTGTTATCTCTGTTGGTGTCTGTAATGTTGCTTCCGATGCGGATGACGGCACAGGAGAAAGTTTTTTACACCCATGCCGCGCAGACTGACATTGCCTCGTTGCGCGTGCGCTATTTGGAGCAAGGGCAGGAGAACCTTACTCGTCCTTACCTCGTATTAAACAGCGGAGTGGTGGATGGAACGGACGCACGTAATACGCTGGAGGTGTCATTCGATTGCATGACACACGATATTAAGCAGTTTACCTACACCGTTGTTCATCTCAACGCCGATTATACGCCAAGTGACCTGCAAACGACCGAGTACCTGCAGGGGTTCACTACGGCGGATATTACGGACTATGCGTTGAGCAACCTGACACAGCACGATTATACGCACTATTCGTTCACATTTCCCAACGACGATATGCGCCTTCTGAAGAGTGGCAATTATGCGTTGCATATCTATGAGGACGGCGACCGTGACAGGACTGTTGCCGATGTCTGTTTCTGTGTGGTGGAGCCGTTGGTCGAGATTTCGGCGCAGGTGCTGACGAACACGTCAAGGGAAATCAACGGGCGATACCAGCAACCGGAGATAAATCTTGATATGAAGCATTTGTCATCGTTCAATTCAAACGAGATAGCGCTGGTTGTGCAGCAGAACAACCGTCGGGACAATGCTGTGATTGTGCGTCAGCCCACCTATATTGAGCCGCAACGCCTGCGCTATATGAATTGCGATGACCTTATCTTCGAAGGGGGCAACGAATATCGGCATTTCGACACATATTCGGTATATTATGCGGGCTATAATGTCAATCGTATTCGTTTTGAATATTCTGATTACCATGCCTTCCTGGAACCCGATGAGAACAGGGGTGTCATACGTGGCGTTACCGACTATACAGGGGCACCATACATTCAGCAGTACGATACGGACGGACAGTGGCGCGTCAATACCGAAAAGTCGTATTTTGATGATACGGATGCGGAGTACATGTGGGTGCATTGGATGCTGCCCGCGCAGAGACCTTTCTTTGATGGGTCGCTGTATGTGGGCGGCGATTTGTTCGGAAACAGAATGACGTTGGCTAACCGTATGCAGTACGATAGTGAGCGGCAGTGTTACTATTTGAGTGCATTGCTCAAGCAGGGAGCGTATGACTATCAGTACTGGTTTGTACCGAAGGGTGGACAAAAAGCGACCCTCTTGAGTGCGGAAGGGTCGCATTGGCAGACGGAAAACACCTATACCATCGCGGTCTATTACCGTCCTGTGGGAGGACGTTATGACCGTCTGGTGGGCTATCGTCTTATTCGGTCAGGGCAATAATCTGTTTGGGAGTGTCTACGATGTAATCCGGTTGGGCTTGCCTGAGTTCTTGCAGCGGAGTGAACCCCCACGTGCAGGCGGCAACGGGTATTTCGGCGCGGCGGGCGGTTTCAATATCCACGAGACTGTCACCAACATAAAGGACATACTGCTTATTGATGCATGCAGTGGGGGATGAGCCTGCGATTTCTTGGAGTATATCTTGGACAATCTGCGGATCCGGCTTGCGGGGGATGCCTTCGCGTTCGCCGAGTATGACATCGAAGGCGTTACTGAAGAAGTGTCGCACAATCTGAAGGGTGGCATCCTGATATTTGTTGCTCGCTACGGCAAGGAGTATACCTCTCTCTTTCAGTGTCTCTAGTACTTCTGGAATGCCCTCGTAGGGGCGTGTCAGGTCGCAACTGTGCGCATTGTAGTATGGCACGAATTCCTGACGGACACGTATCACGTGCTTTGTTCTTTCCTCATCACTCAGCGAAAGGTATTCTTCGGGCAAGGCTCGTTCAATCAGCCGGTTGATACCGTTGCCTACCAGATGGGGATACTCTTCGGGTGAGTGTGTCGGCAACCCGCAACGCGCAAGGGCATGGTTGCACGCTGCTCCAAGGTCGGCTATCGTATTGAGAAGTGTGCCGTCCAAGTCAAAGATGACGACTTGTTTCACTACCGCTTATCCGTTATTGTTCGCTTTGCTTGTGTCTTGCTCGTCGTATGGCATCATATCGGCAGGAGCGATAAACTGAATGGCGTGGTGGATGCAGCTGACGGTACACGAACCTGTGAAATGCATCAGTATGCCGTCCGCCTCAATCATAAGGTGATTGTCGGTGTTAATGCTGATTTCTTTTCCTGTCAGACTGTGTACGAAGTCAATGTCAGTCAGACGGCCGTTGAACAGGTTGGGCAGGGCTTGCAGAATCTGGCGCAAGGTGGGTTTCTCAAGGAACATTCCGTTCAGTATGCCGTCCCGCGGGTCAGCGGTCGGGTTCTGGCGTATGCCGCCTCCGGAGTAGGGACCGTTGCCGATGCTCATTGTGTATAGTTTGTTGTCCAACAGTTGCTTTCCGTCCAACGAAAGGCTCATTGGTATAGGACGTTGCTTGTACAATGCGCGAAGCAGGCCAAACAGGTAGTTGACGTGGTGTGAGCCGATATAGGGTTTGAAGCGGTCGGCATAAAGGCAGGTCAGCGGATCGACACCGAAACCGAGCGAGTTGATGAAATAGCGGTGGTGTTCTTCTCCGTTGCGGCGGAAGGTGAGGCAGCCGATGTCAATGGGGTGTGGGACACCGCTGAAAAAGTGCGCGAGAGATTGGCGGTGGTTGCGGTTGAGATGCCAGAACCGTCCAAAGTCGTTGCCTGTTCCACGGGGCATAATTCCTATCTGCACTTGCTGCCGTTCGGCATCGGATATGCGGGCGGACATGATGCCGTTGATGCTTTCGCTCAGTGTGCCGTCCCCGCCGAGTATGAGCAGCTTTCTGCCGCCTTTTTCCACGATGTCGCGGGCAATCTCTGTGGCGTGGTTGGCATAGGCGGTTACGTAGTACTGGAATTTCTCCTGTCGTTTGCGAAGCAGACGGAAGAGGTAGTAGCGCTGGCGCAGCATCGCGCGCTTGCCCGAGTAGGGATTGATGATGATATGCAGGCTGTTCATACTGTCTGCTCGATGTTCCATACAAAGGCGCGCACGCCCACCTCCTTGTTGCGGGCATCCAGTTTCTGCACGCTTTCAAGCAGCGGCTCCACTTTCTCGTCCTCTACGATGGTGATTACTGCTGAGTTCATCTCGGGCCATGTATGTGTGCCTCGGCGGGGCTCGCCGCCGTTGGTGCCGCGACCCTGTACTTGCTCGAAGAACGTGAAGCCTTTTATCTCCAGCGTGTCAAGCATATATTCTACCCGCTCTGTATTGGCTTGGTTGAAAACTATCAGAACACTTTTCATCGTTCGATTCCTTTCTTGACGTTGATGTTCATAAAGATGAATTTTTTGCGGAGTGCGTCTTTCTTGTTGCGGTCTCCGTGGCGGGAGAATGTTCCGTACAGCACAGGAACTACATAGAGCGTCAGGAAGGTTGATACAGTCAGACCGCCGATGACGACGATACCTAACGGTTGCCACATCTCGGCGCCTTCACCGCTGGACACTGCCATAGGAATCATACCCAGTACAGTGGTGAACGCCGTCATGAGAACGGGACGGATACGGCTGCGGCCGGATATCTGGATGGCCTCGTTGAGACTGTGTCCGCGCTCGCGCATAAGGTTGATGTAATCGACAAGCACGATACCGTTTTTCACCACGATACCCACCAGCAGAACCAGCCCCAGCGCGCCAATCATATCTATCGAACGGCCGGTCAGCCACAAGGCGATTATCACACCCGAAAGGGCAAAAGGTACGGTGAACATGATGATGGCGGGTTTGGATAATGATTCAAACTGCGAGGCCATTACGATATACACAAGGATGATGATGAGCAGGCCCAGCAGAACCATATCGGAGAAAGTGTCTTGTTGTGTTTCGTAGTTGCCGCCTATATGGGTTGAGTAGCCTACGGGCATATCCAGTTGTGGCAGCACTTCGGCATTGATGGCCTGTGCCAGTTCGCCGAGGGTGGTGTTGTAGGGAGTGGCTTTGATGGTGACGATACGTTGGCGCGCTTTGCGCTCGATGGTAGGCGGTGCCCAGTATTCGCCTACTTCTGCCACTTCGCTCAGTTTGACTGTCTTGCCTGTTGCCGTGGGGATGCTTAGGTTCATCACATCGGAGATGGAGTTGCGGTCTTCTTCCATTAGGCGTACCACGATATCGTACTCCGACCCGTCGTCCTTGAGGTAGCCGCACGACATTCCCGCTACGCGGTTGCGCAGGTAGGTGGAGATGGTGGCGGAACTCAGTCCGAGACGGGAGGCTTTTTCCTTGTCCACGGTAATCTTGATGTCGGGACGGTCGTCCTCGCGGGAGATGTTCACATCACGAGCGCCGGGGAGTTGCTTGATAAGTCGTCGGCACTGTTCGGCTAATTGTGAGGTCTTGTCGAAGTCGTAACCGTATATCTCAAGGTCAACGGTGTTGCCGCCTGAACCGCCCATGCCGCTGGCGGGAGCGCATTGGTATTCTGTAATCTCAGGATACTCGGCCATCTCTCGGCGCAGAATCTCGGCGATGGTCCAGATGTCACGGTCACGCTCCCATTTCTTGGGAAGACGGACAGTCATCTGTATCTTGTTGTTCATCGTGGAGGAGAACAGCGCGGCGATGGTGGCGTCGTCGTTGCTTCCGGCGGAGGTGTTGATAAGTTGTATCTCTGGAACCAGTTCAACGAACCGTGACTCAAGGCGGCGGGCGGTCTTCAGTGTCTCTTCGATACGCGTGCCGCGTTGCAGTTTGACGATGACACTCAGACGGCCGTTATCTTGCTGCTGCATGAAATCGGTGCCTATCTTGCCTGTAACGACAGGCATGAGGGAGGCTGCGAAGAATGCGATAAGGATGAGGAATGTGATAGTCTTGTGGTTCAGGCACCAGCCGAGTGAGCGCGCGTAGTAATCGTCAATCACGTCCAGGGTGCGGACCACGGTACGTTCATACAGGCTCTTCTTGTCCTTTTCGTCCTCCACCAGATTGCCCTTTTCGTCCACATGCACTTTCTTGGCTTTGAGCAGTTTGGAGCAGAGCATGGGGGTGAGCGTGATAGCCACGACTGTGGAGGTGCAGCAGACAACGGTCACTATCCATCCCAGTTCATGGAACATGATTCCCGCCATACCGTTCAGCATTGTCAGAGGTACGAACACCGCAACGAGTACGAGGGTGGTGGCGATGACGCTCACCCAAACCTCGTTGGTGGCATATATGGAGGCCTCGTGCGGATCTTCGCCGCGTTCCACATGGCGGGTGATGTTCTCCAATACCACAATGGCGTCGTCCACCACCATACCGATGGCTATGGTCAGTGAGCACAGCGAAATGATATTGAGGCTCGAGTCTGCCATGCCGAGATAGATGAAGGCGACGATAAGGGCGATAGGGATAGTGATGCCGATGATGATGGTGGCGCGCCATTTGCCGAGGAAGAACAGCACCACCAGAACGACGAACAGCAGGGCATAAAGCACGGACTCTTCCAGTGAGTTGATACTGTTCTGTATGTTCTCCGACGAGTCGTATATCTTTTCTATCTTGACATCGGTGGGCAGTTGTTTCTGAATCAGAGCCAGTTCTTTGCGCACGTCGCGGCATACTTGTACGGTGTTGGCGCCGGTTTGCTTGGCTATGACCAGGCGCACGGCTTCACGGCCGTTGGTCTTCTCGTCAAGCGAGAGGTCCTTGATGGTGTCTTTGACCGTGGCGATGTCGCGGATGAAGACCTGCTGTCCCTGCGGGGTCATGCTGACCATCAGATTGGCTATCTCGGCGGACTCGACGTATTCCGAACGCACTTGCATCTGATACTGCTCCTGCGGCATCTTGATGGTGCCTGAAGACAGGTTGAGGTTGTTTGCTGTAACTACCTGGCCCACTTGTTCTAGTGTCAGTCCGTAGGCGTCAAGTTTCTGCTGGTCGATGTTGATATACACGTACCGGTCGGGCGCGCCTGAGAGCGAGATATTACCGATACCGTCTATATGGTTGAGTTGCGGAATGACCTCGTCGTTCAGTATCTTGTCCAGACCGGCGTATGTCTCATCTGCGGTGA
>JAGCWE010000016.1 GCA_017962005.1 Paludibacteraceae bacterium
ACGATGAGCAACGATTGTAACCGATTGTATCTCCGCAAGAAAGTGCAACGCAGCACGCCGGTGACGGCTCGCGAGATGCAAGTGCGTACCCGCTTCGCCGCCGTGCGTCAGGCTGTTTGGGACCGTGCACACGATCTGAACAAGATCTCGCAGGACCAGGCTGCGTTCATCGCCCAGAAAGACACGGCAGGTGGTATCCGTACCATGAACGCCTGGCTCTGGAAGCAGGAAGGCGACCTGTATGACGCGAACCACTAAACAAACCCCTCTCCGGCTCTCCCCTCAAGGGAGAGTGAAGGAAGGGTAGGAAGGACGAAATCAGGAAAAAAGCGCAAATTCTGCGCTTTTTTCTATTTTTATCGTCAAATCCTTGTATATTCCAATTTTTTGTAGTAAATTTGCAGGCGATTTTGAGATATGGCAAAAAAGAACGACATAGCAAAAGCAGAACCGGCATCATGCAGCGCATCGCGGGCGGTCCGGCCCACTGGCTATTCCGCAAGCAGGTTGTTTGCGATATCTGGGACACCCTGATGGATTGAAAGGTATCGGAAATTATCCGAATTTATCCGAGAGTTGGTTACAAGGCATAGAGGACAGGGATGGTGCTGTCTTCGGGTCGGGCTGAATGAATGGTGTGA
The DNA here is from genome assembly GCA_017962005.1 of Paludibacteraceae bacterium. GTDB lineage: Bacteria > Bacteroidota > Bacteroidia > Bacteroidales > Paludibacteraceae > Colicola. The sequence goes on from JAGCWE010000016.1 coordinate 642, forward strand.
TAATACAACTCATCATTCATGGCTTCGGTGTCATAGGGATCGGTCGTAGCAACCAGAACATAGATATCATCGGCGGTGGAAGGGAAGGAGAGGAGAGTTGAGGGTTGGGTGTTTAGTGTTGATTGTTTAGAGGTAAACGCATATTGGCAATGGGGTGGAGCGATGATGAAGGAGCTGTCGGATTGAGCGAGGACAAAGCACAAAGAGACGATTCCTGTTGTGCGGTTGACATGTAGCACGTTGACGCAGTAGTCCTCCGTTGTATTGTTTTCAATGGTGAAGGTCCATTCGTCCCGGATGTTGTTTTTGCGGAGCACGAGCCCGTTGTGCGTGGTGGGAAGCGTACTGCCGGCGGCTTGTTTGCCGATCCAGGCGAAGGTTTTGGCGAGGGGTTTTAGTGAGTGATGGTCGTTTATATCTCTTGCGGCAGCGCCTTTGGTAGTCATAGGGCAGGGGTTGTTGTTCTCCAGCTGTTTCTTTGCCAACTCGTCATAGATAGCAGCAAGGATACTTTTCGAGTCAGCCTTGCGTGCCTGGTCGATGATCTGTGCGACGGTCAGGCGTCCTTCGGAGAGGGATTTGATTTTCTCGTGCCGGTCCTTGTCCACGAGGCATACAGAGCCTTTGGCGCCGATACGCAGCGAGTCGGAGATAACGAGCGTGACCCCTTTAGCAGCAGGCATCCAGCGGTTATCCTTAGCGTTTTTATACATCACATCGCCTTGCCACTCATAGATGTCGTAGGGGATGAGGGCGTAGGCGGAAAGGCAGACTGCGCAGAGCAGCCAACAAAGAGATATGCGTTTCATTTCTTTTTGAGTTTTTCTATTAGCATACAGGCCAGTGCATAGGTTCCGAACCAAAGGTCGAAAGCGATTGATCCGAGTCCGATCATGAGGATAGCGGGTGCGAAATCAGCATAGACATGTGCGGAGCGGTAGAGCGCGCAGCCGATACAGATGAGCAGGTACATGAGTGCGAACTGCCCCACACGCAAGACGAGACTGCCGTAATTAGCCATTTTATATTTGCTTAGCAGCAACATCGACACGTACAGCACACAGAGCAGGACGGCGATTGACCAGTTCAGCCCCGCCGAGGTGGTGTCTATATAGGTGCCGCTGAGAATGGTTTGCAGTTCAAAAGCGTGAATCATCACTCCGGCCTTCATGCCATGCAGTGGCGTAAGGTGCGCGTCCGACAAAAACTGCGCATCTCCGATCAGGACCACTCTGCCGTTCAGCCACTCCGCAGGACAGTCATTCAGTTCGTCGGCCGTAATGACAAGAAAATCATAGGTGGTGAAATCAATCGTAACCTCTTTCTCGTGCCTGTCAAGCAATGCTTGCGCTTTATCCGGCGCGACAAGACGTGCAATCTCGCAAGCCATGCTGAACGAGGTGTCATTGGCGGAACTGGTGACGAACGGCCGGAAGGAGCGGACCACATGTTGCGCGTCACGCACATTGAGGTTGATGAAGCCCGAATGGGCAGGCTGCATCAGCGAGTCATAGAACGAGAGATTCTGCTGGCGGTAATAATGGATGCCGTCCGGTTCGGGCACGGCATACTCGGAGCAGACAAGGTTGGGCGTGCGTGAGAGTGTGTGGAGGAGGTAGGAGTTGTCCTCCTCGGGATAGGGAAAATAGACGTCGAGTCCGATAGCCCGCGGTTGGCACGCGGCGACTTGGTTGATGACCTCCAACGTCCGTCTGCGGCTACAGCCGTCAATGGCGACAATAAGGATGTCCGGGCTGAACTGATGCACGGCTTTGCTGTCCGCTACCATGTTATAGAGGTCGGACATCTTGAAATCGACCTCTTTGTCCAAGGGGGCGAAAACGCTCAGCGAACTAATGTTGTAGATCGTAAAGCGCGTCAAGAGCAGTGCTAACAATACAATGCCGGCACCGTGTGCGGCGACAGTCCAGAAGGTCTTATGCCTGGAGAAGAGTTGTCTCCAATCTATGTGTTTGAATTTTTTCATATCAGTCCAATAATATAAATCCGGCCCAGTAATACGGGTCAGCATAGGGATGTTCATCCTTATTTTCCTTCTCCGATTGGGAATTTGGCGTGGCAGTAGTGGTTGTTTCCGTTTTTTTGTTTCTATTCCGGAAATTATCCTGCGCAGCCGTGCGGTCATCCTCGGATGCTTCTGTGCCGTTATAGTTGCGTACCTCCTGCTGCGCTTTGCGGAAAGATTCGCGCTTGGAGAGTCCTTTGGCATAATGGCGATAGAAGGATGTCATAAGCAAGCGTGTGGCGTCGTCGTTCACTTTCCAGAGCGCCATGAGTATGGTTTGTGCTCCGGCCATCTTGAATCCCCGTTGCAATCCGAAGACCCCTTCTCCCGTGACATCGCCCAATCCCGTTTCGCAGGCGGAGAGCACGACTATGTCGGCATCCCGCAAGTTGAGCAATGAAATTTCCTTGGCCGTAAGAACGCCGTCGTGCACACCTTCATGCAACCTGTTTCTATCCCCTGCCAAAGCCGTATTGGCTCCGGCAAAGAGCAATCCGCAACATTCCATCGGATCCGTTGCTTGATTTTTATCCGGTGCATAAAATCCGTGCGTAGCCAGATGGAGAATGTTCTGTTGCGTGCCGCTGAGCGCTTTGAAGGACTCTTCGTTGGCGGTATCGGCAGAGAAGACCTGCACTTGTATTCCTTGCCGTTGGAGGATAGGTGCAATCGTCTCCACCTCCACTTTGGTAGCAAGCAGATCCGCGGCTTGCACGTTGCCTACCATACGGGCATCCCACACCAAGTCTTGCGGGATATCCGGATTATTATATTTTATATGGTTAGCATACATCTTATCCGGCGAAACGCCATACCGGATATCGCCATATAGGGTTGCGGTCTTGTGGGTGATCGGTTCTTTGCGCAGTGCGAGTTCCCGTGTTGAAGAGAGCCGGACCAGGTTGTAGGTGTCAGCCATCGTGTGTGTTGCATCGTAGGGCAGCGCCTCAACGGCCAGCACGTGAAGCAATCCGGAAGGTGCGAAATAAACGGTATCGTCCGGTTGGATGTAGGGAAGGATAGGGCTCCATATCATTTGGGATAGTTTTGCACCATTGGCATTGTGGGAATAGAGCCTATTCATGTTCGCCTTGTTTCGCTCCGAGCCGAGAAGCGGGAGAATATCCCGTTCCTCGTAGAGGGGAATCATTTTGACATGCTCCCAATCCTTTTTCATCACATAAGCGACCGTGAGAAGGGAATCCTTGCCGTATTTGAAGGTGGCAAACTCAATGGCTATGGCATGCATCGGCAAATGCTGCTTGACATCAGATTGCGTGATGTCCAGAAAATGAAGGAAGTCCCCCACTTCACTACTGCTCACCGTCAGTTCCCGTTCTATTTTTTCCGCTTCCCGTTTTAGCATCCGAATAGAGTCCGCGGGAAGCTTTTCCTGCAAGATGGTTTTGCGTATCTGCATGACCTCCGTCAGCAACGATTGCAGTTGCGGAGAGCGGGATGAAAGGAGTTGCAGCTCTATGTCCGATTGCAGCAACAAACCCTTGGAAAGCAACTGAACGTCATATAGCGCATCGGTATATTCGGACTGTGTTTCTCCGAATTTCATCAAAAAAGGCTGAATGTTGAGAATGTCATTCTGTTTGCCCGCCCAATAGTTATTCCTTTCTTGCGCAGTCAGGTATGAGAACGTCTTTTTGATTTTCCTTTCATTGATGTCCGTCGCTTTAAGCAGATGCTGTTTCGCCAACAGTGTATCTCCGTGGAAAGCATATATATTGGCAACAGTCAAGTAGCATTCTGCCAGTTTGTCGCTATCCTCATCATAGATCGTTTCGGCAATCGCCAGTGCGTTCTTTTCCGCCTCGATTGTTTTTCCCAAATCTCCTTCGTGATAATACGCATAGCCCAAATAGGTATAGCAATCCACGAGAGATGCGTTTTCATTCAGACTTTTATATAGGATTATAGCCGCATTATAATCAGCTATTGCCTCCTTGTAGCGTTTCAAAGACATGTAACATATGGCGCGGGAATCATAACAATCCGCCATGATGTAATTATTGTCAATAGACGTTTTTTTCTCCAACTCTTGAATGATCTGCGTATATTGTGCCACAGCCTCCTCGTGTTTCCCTGATGATGCCAACCGAATAACTTTTGATATCCATTCTTTATAGCGCAACAATTCGCTTCCGGCAGTATTGTTGTCGTGTTGTTCCAGTTCTGTAATCTTATTGTCCCAATAGGATGCTTTTTCTTCGTTATGGAGAGAGAAACGATAGACAGAAGCCATATTGTCTGCTATGGCAATCAGATGATTTACCCTATTCGGATCTGAAGAACCATCGTATAAGGCATAGGCTTTCTCCAGCAATTCTATGGTCTGTCGATAATTCTCCAGTTTTTTTTCCAATTGTGCTTCTTCGAAAGCCAATTTGGCTGTAAAGAGTTTTGTGTCCCCGATGTCATCAATGATTTTTTTTGCTTGCAGGAAACAGGCTCTTGCCTTATCGTATTCCTGAATATACACATATTCCTTCCCCAAAGTAATATTCTGGCTTATAACCCGCTCGTTGTTCCCGCACATTTGCGCATAACTGATGGCAAACAAAGAATATTGAATGGCATCGCTATAATTGTCATATGCCTCTTTGGCCATCGCCATTTGTGAATAACAAAGACTCAAGGTACTATAGATACGCAGTTTCGTTTTCTGAAAATTCTCTGCCAATTCCAACGCATCCAACAAAGTCTGCTCTGCTTGCGCATAATTCTTCGCATTCATGTATCCGTATGACACATAGAGTTTGAGAATGGTATATTCGAACTTTGCCTCCGGTGTACGGTGAGTGACGTCATCATAATATACGTCAAATTCCTTCTCAATGGCAAACAAGGCTTCCCAATCTTTCTCGCTGAATGCTTTTGTTCTTCTTTCTTCAAATGCGGCAATGTCCGGATTTTTCTCTTGCCCTATCAGGCAGTTCACATTCCCAACTATGCATGCGGCAAAAAGAAGGCATCGTAACAAACTATCGTAAAACTTTTTCATTTTATTTTCGGTTGATGTTTTCGGTAATGCGGTGCAAAGGTAGTGCTTTTTTTTGATATATGCAAAAAAAAACGTCAAAAACAAATTTTATACACAAAAAATCGTCTATTTGTTTGCACATATAGAATAATTGTTGTACCTTTGCGGGCGGAAAGGTATCGGGAAGTTATGAAACGGTTTGTGCTACTCCTGCTTACGATAGTGCTCACGCTCTGCATGCTTGCATCGGAGCGTGAGGACGTTGTGTACCGGATAAGGGAGTATATGCAGAGCGGGATGTATGACCAAGCCATAGAGGAGTTGCGCGGAGACACCACGGGAACGTATGCGGGTTTGTATATATCGTTGCTCAACATGGCGGGGCATCTGTACTTTGAAACGGGTCAGTACCCTCAAGCGGAGCGCTATCTATCCGAAGCGCTATCTCTATGGGAGCCGTCGTCAGCGGAAGAGGCAGCGACGTACGCGACGCTATTGATGATGCTTGGCATAATAAATGATCAAAACGGCAACTATCCCCAAGCTGAACAATATTATTTTCGGACATTAGCCATCCGAAAAATTCTGTTAGGTGAAGTGCATCCGGACTATATTCTGACGCTTCAATCGATGGCAGATGTAAGCATGAGGATGGGTAAGTATGCGGAAGCGGAACAGTATCTCCATGAAGCCTTAGCCAAGCAAGAACAGTTATCCGGCTCATCGGCCGCGGCTTATGCATCTCTGTTGGTGAGTTGCGGCGAACTGCATCTGCGGACAGGCGATTACATGAAAGCGGAACAATGTCTGACAGATGCGTTGTCTATATTCCGCAATGTCAGCAAGACGGAGGAGGTGGCGTATGATTATATACTGTCGTTGCGCGATTTATGCGTGGTCTATATAGAAACGCGCGATTACGGGCAAGCGCTGCAGTATGGTGAGCAAGCATTAGACGAGTTGCGACAAGCAGGCAAAGAGCGTGATCCCCGCTATGCCGGTATATGGACTAATCTGTCGATCGTTTACCGACGCACCGGCGATTATGAAAAAGCGGATCAGTGCTTGCAGCAAAGCGAGGAGATATACAGGGACACATACGGCGAGCAACATCCCCAATATGCCAAGATATTGAATAACAGAGGGAATCTATACATGACGACAGGCGATTATGCCCAAGCCAAACAATACTTATTGCACGCATTAACGATATACAAAGGCACATTGGGCGAGACGCATCCGGAATACGCCACAACACTGGACAACACAGGAAGGGTATATAGCAAGACGGGTGATTATGCGCAAGCGGAGAGGTACGTGACTCAATCGAACAGTCTGTATAAACAGCTGTTTTTGCAATCCATAGACTTCATGTCCGCGCAGCAACGTGCGATCTATTGGGTATCGATGTATATTCATTTTGCGTGTTGGGTGCCTCAAATGGCATACGAGAGTGACCGTCATCATCACAGTGTATCGACGTTGGCCTACGACAACGAGTTGTTTTTGAAAGGAGCGTTGCTGCAATCGTCGGAAGCTATACGTCGTTCGGTGCTGGAGAGCGGAGACACGGTGCTGGTCCGTGAATGGGAGGAGTTGACGTCCAAGAGACGTCAGATAATGGCCTTGGAGGAGAAGAATCCGCAATCGGAACAGCTGATGCGCCTCCGTGGTGAAGCGGAGGAGTTGGAGAAAAGGCTCACGCGTTCCAGTGCGTCCTACCGCGAGAACCGTCAACAATGGGAAGTGACGTGGGAGCGAGTCAAGCAAGCGTTGATGCCGAACCAGGTGGCGATAGAGTATATGTCGGCGCCGCTCAACAAGGATTCGACAATGTACTGCGCGTTGTTACTGAGGAGCAACAGCCAGAAGCCGGAACTGATTCCTTTGTTCAACGAGAAAGAGGTGAGCGGTTTGATCAATACGTCCAACGCAAAGTCTATCAATGCCACGTATGCGTATGCGGGCCACGGCAAGGCGCTGGCGGAACATATATGGGGCAAGGTGCTGCCGTCTATCAAGCTTGGCGAGGAGGTGTTCTTTAGCCCGACCGGAGTGTTGCACCAGATAGCGATAGAGCAACTGCCGTATGACAGTACGCGGTTGATGTCCGACGTGTTCAACATGGTTCGGTTGTCTTCCACTCGTGAGTTGGTGTTCGTGCGTGAGTCCACCTCTCCCATGCACGCGACGTTATACGGCGGAATCCAATACGATGCGAGTGCCGATGCGTTGTATGCGGAGAGTATCAAATACAGCGGTTTGGCCAGCCGTTCATTAGTGAATGATACACTCGACCGCGGTCGTGCCTTGCCTCTGCCCGGAACGCTGAAAGAGGTGGAGCAGATCAGTGGGATGTTGAGCGATAAGTATGCGGTGGATGTCTATACGTCGCTCTCAGCCAACGAAGAGTCGTTCAAAGCCCTGAGCGGTACGCGGCAGGGTATTCTCCACTTGGCGACGCACGGTTTCTACTGGCCCGACGAGACGGCACAGCAGACGGATTATTTCTACCGTCGTATGCTCTTATCGCCAGAAGATGAGCATCAGACACCAACGATTGATCCGTTGGACCGTTGCGGGCTCCTGTTGGCGGGTGCCAATACCGCGCTGCAAGGTCACAGTGATCGGCTGGCCGTCGGTGTTCAGGACGGTGTCCTGACCGCGAAAGAGATCTCGCTGATGGACTTGCGGGGGACCGACATAGTGGTTCTCTCGGCCTGCGAGACGGCTTTGGGAGATGTGACCGGCGAAGGCGTGTTCGGTTTGCAGCGGGCGTTCAAAATGGCCGGGGCGCAGACTATTCTCATGGCGCTATGGAAAGTGAACGACGACGCGACACGCATCCTCATGACCGCTTTCTACCGCAATTACATCAAGGGGCAGTCGAAGCGCCAGGCGTTACGCAACGCGCAGCAGGAAGTGAGGAACTACACCCTTACGGAGACCAAAGGGGCAGAGGCTGAGACGACTCTCCGAGACCGATACAAGAACCAAGGCAAGACTACCTCCAATGCAGCGGCCAGACCTGCCGAGACGGTCACAACGCAGCCCTACCAATCGCCGTACTATTGGGCGGGATTCATTATGATGTAATATTTATAGTTATGAAAAAGATTATGTTATTCGTATTAGCTGGCTGTACAGCGGTGCCAAAGCTGTACGCAGCCGACCAAAATGCGCAACCGAGCGCGAAGAAACCCATTGTGGAATACACCACAACCATTTACACGGACAAGACGATAGCCGATGAGTTGGTTATGGACGAACACGACACGCGCGGCTTCGGTGCAGGACTGTTGGCTTCGCTCGGCAATGCAGCCGTGGGGGTGGCCACCGGGTATATATCGTCGGTGGTGGATTTAGGCATTCAGGCTATCGGCAAACTGATTCTGTTGGACCGGCAGCACAAGCAGGAATGGCAGGAGACGGTTGCCAAAGAGTGCTCCGTCACGACAGAGATAGGGACCCTATACAACCTCAATGATTTCTATGCGACCGGGTCGAACAACGGTGCCCTGGATCCGACCGGCATTCAGTTCAACGGTATCGGTTGCCTGGCTAAAACCAATGAAGATACGGCCTACTATGTGTCCTGCCACCTCAATCGGCAGAAGCTCCACCGTCTGCGGGACCATTCGAAATTCGAATTGCTGTTGGACACACTCATCATCAACCCCTATTGTGCCCATCTGCCCAATACGAATCTGCCCTTGCGGTTCTCTTTCTCGGAACGCAAGACCTTCAATTTCAAGATGAGGATACAACTCATCTCGTCCTGGATGGATTTCACACCGTCGCTGCATACCGATGAGGTGTTGGGCGAGTTCATACTGAATGTTCCCATTGATTCGACGGATGTGAACGAGCAGGGTCAGTTCATCTATGTGCGCCAAGCGGGCGAGCCGGCCGGATACGATCTGATAGGCGACAGTTTCATTGTGCCGCGGTCGTATATGCAGACCCGCATTGGCGACGGCAGCCTGAGGGACCATTACGGTACAGGACAATACAGCTTGAAGATAACCATAGACGAGACCTGCGACATAACCGATGAGTACCGTAAGAACTGGCGTCAGGACCGCAAGTTACGCAAAGTGCTGACGAAGACGCAAAGGCGGCATCCCAGTTTCGATGATCTGTGCCGTACCATCACAAGGCAGACCTGGGATGAGACCTTGCAGTCATGGGTCGTCACTGTTCTCAAAGCACCTGCCGACTATTCGATCAAAGCGCTCAGTGAGCAGATGCGGATGCCTGCCCAACAACAACAGCCGACACAATAAACGAAAGAAAAGAAAAACGCGAAAAGGACGGTACAGAGACGTCCGTAATGCGAACGAGATGCGAACGACATTGACAGCAAAGTATCAGGAAAATGCGCCCAAAAAGCGCTTTTTTCTGTAAATATTTGCATATATGCAAAAAAAGCAGTACCTTTGTGCGCAAATTGGAAAAATGCCGATTATGGAAGCAACAATGAGAACTTTGCAGGTCAATGATTAATGAATAATGAATAATGAATAATGAATATCTCGTAGATTACGAATAAATAGACATATGTACCAGATTGAATTAGAACGTTATTGGAACAACGACAAGACCCTGATTGAAGTGCCGGAAGACATGCTGTTAGAGGATTTCGCGGCGGAGATACGGAATCACATGCGGCTGTCGGAGGAAGATTACATTGTGCGCTACCACTACTTCATTAGCGGTCACGACAAACAAGTGTATATGGAGGAAGATTCGATTGCTTCTTTCGTGGACATGTTGTGGGAAGGCGGTGACGACGATAACGATCCCGACAAAGAGGCGCCTCAGTACCAAGAGAAATTTTATCATGCGGAGGAAGGAGTGCGCGTCAAGGACATCTTCGGGGAAGTCGGTTCCCTCATCCTGTATGACCAGTCGGATGACAAAGTGTACGGCGAATTGAAGGCCATCGTAGAAGTGGATCCTAAAGAAGAGCTGGCGGAAGAAATAGAACGGAAGTTTGAACAAAAAAAGTAGATCAATATGTTTTCAGAACGAGACACCAAGGGTCCGGTGCAACGCCGTGGCGCCATTGAAGTAGTATGCGGTTCGATGTTCAGCGGCAAGACCGAGGAACTGATCCGCCGTATGAAGCGTGCTAAGTTTGCCAAGCAGCGTGTGGAGATATACAAACCCGCCTTGGATGTGCGGTACAGCGAGGAAGACGTTGTTTCGCACGACCGCAATGTGATCCAATCGACGCCGGTGGACAGCAGCCAGAACATCCTGCTGATGGTAGAGGATATCGACGTGGTGGGTATCGACGAGGCACAGTTCTTCGACATGGGTATCGTAGAAGTATGCCAGCAGTTGGCCAATCGCGGCATACGTGTTATATGCGCCGGTTTGGACATGGACTTCCGCGGTGTGCCTTTCGGTCCAATGCCGGCGCTGATGGCCATCGCCGACGATGTGTACAAGACCCACGCCATCTGCGTTCACTGCGGCGATCTGGCCTATGTGAGCCATCGTCTCGTAGCCTCCGACAAGCGCGTTTTGCTCGGAGAGACCGACAGTTACGAACCTCTCTGCCGTGTTTGTTACAACAAAGCGATCGCGGGTGAGGCTTCTTGACATCATATTACCTTTAGCCATCCGCGATTGTTACACCTACAGCGTTCCGGATGATTGGGCTGTGCCTGCTCCGGGTACGCGCGTCGTAGTGCCGCTGATGAAAAAGGAGTTGCGCGGAGTGGTTCTGCGTACGCATACGGAAGCCGTTGAACCGGCGCTGATGAGTAAGATTCGCCCGATTTCATCGGTGGTGGACACCGCTCCGGTGGTCTCGCACGAGCAGTTGGCCTTATGGCAATGGATGAGCGCGTATTACATGTGTACTTTAGGCGAGGTGATGGCTGCGGCGCTACCTGGAGGATTGGACAAAAGGCTTGTTAACCCTCCCAAACGGCGCAGAGCTACGCTCGCTCCCTATACGGGACCCATCGAACCCATGCACGACTTATCGCCCGCGCAAGCCAAAAGTGCCGATGGAATCGAGACTTTATGGTCCTCCGGCAAAGAGATAGTGCTGCTGCACGGTGTCACTTCCAGCGGTAAAACCGATATCTATATTCATCTGATACAAAAGCAGTTGGCGCAAGGGAAGAATGTGCTCTATCTCGTTCCGGAAATAGCCTTGACGACCCAACTGACCTCCCGTTTGCAGCGCATCTTCGGCAATCAGCTGATGGTCTATCACAGCCGTTTCACCGATGCCGAACGCGAACAGCTCTACTATGCAGCGGCCAAAACCGAACCGCATGTGGTCATCGGTGCCCGGAGTGCAGTCTTCCTCCCGATTCACGATTTGGGATTGGTGATTGTGGACGAGGAGAACGAACCAAGTTACAAGCAGGCCGAACCGGCTCCGCGTTATCACGCCCGTGCTGCAGCCATCGTGCTGGCCAAAGAGCATCATGCCAAGGTCTTGCTCGGCACGGCTACACCTTCGATGGAATCGTACTATCTGGCACATAAAGGCGTCTATGGATTGGTGTCGTTGAAGGAGCGTTTCGGTGGGGTGCAACTGCCTGCTATCCAACTGATCGACCTCAAACGCCAGTATGAACGCAAAGAGATGTACGGTCATTTCAGCGATCCGCTGGTAGAGCGTATCCGGCAGACACTGGCGGAGCACAAGCAGGTCATTCTTTTTCAGAACCGCCGCGGCTATGCGCCGCAACTCCAATGCACATCCTGCGGTCAGCCTCCACGGTGTGTGCAATGCGACGTGCCCATGACGCTGCATAAGCGCGCGAACGAACTGCGTTGCCACTATTGCGGGTACAGCATGCCGGTTCCGCCCGTCTGTCCGTAATGCGGAGGCGAGTTGAAAGCCATCGGTTTCGGTACGGAGCGTATCGAAGATGAGATACAGACGCTCTTCCCCGATGCCCGTGTGCTACGTATGGATCTGGACACGACCCGCAACAAATCCGCCTACCAGGATATCATCAATGCCTTCGGCAATCACGAATGCGACATCCTGGTCGGTACGCAGATGGTCACCAAGGGACTGCATTTCGACGATGTGCGTCTGGTGGCGGTTCTCAATGCCGATCCGCTCTTCAACCAACCGGACTTCCGGGCCTACGAGCGGGCCTTTCAGATGCTGGAGCAGGTAGCAGGACGGGCAGGACGCAAAGGTAACCAGGGTGAGGTATGGATCCAGACCTTTGACCCCACGAACAAAGTGCTGCAGATGGTGCAGAACCATGACTACGAAGCGCTCTACCGGCAACAGATTGCGGAACGCCAGACATTCCAATATCCACCGTTTCATCGGCTTATCCGCTTGCAGATGCGGGACCATAACAGCAGCCGCGTGGCGGCTTTTGCGCTACAGCTGCAGCAGCACTTGACCCGAATTTTCGGGAAACGCGTCTCGGCAGTGATCGTTCCGTCCGTAGAGCGTGTACAAGCCTATACGCTACGCGAGCTGACACTCCGAATCGAACAGGGCGCCAATATGGTGGAAGCCAAGCGCCGAATCAAAGAGGGAATCGACTATATTGGCTCGATGAAATCGAATAAAAACGTGAAAATTATAATAGATGTAGATCCGATATGATACCTGAAGAGAAACGCCGCGTGGCGTATATCAACGAGATGATCGAGACAGGCCATGCCAATGAGTTGGTGGCCGAAGGCGAGAATTACCATACGAAGCAGTTGGCATCGATGGCGCACGATATCTGTTCCCGACCGGAAGTACGCGTGGTGCTGATAGCCGGTCCTTCCTCCAGCGGTAAAACGAGTACCAGTCATAAACTGTGCCTCGAACTGTTGGCGCAAGGCAAGCAACCGGTGGCGCTGTCCCTGGACAACTGGTATGTGGATGGGTCGCTCACGCCGCTCAAGGACAATGGCACCAAAGACTACGAATCGGTTTATGCTATTGACCTGCAGCAATTGGAGAGTGACCTGAAGGCGTTGATAGTGGGCAAAGAGATAGTGCTACCGACATTCAATTTTGCAGAAGAGAAGCGTGAGTACTTAGGCGATACCTTGCAATTAGAACCGGATACAATCATGGTGATAGAAGGCATCCACGCGCTCAATCCCATCCTGACGGAACATATCGATGCCGCCTGCAAATACAAGATCTATGCTGCTCCGATGAGTCCGGTGTCGTTGGACGGAGAGAGGTGGGTTCCGACCTATGTGCATCGTCTCTTACGCCGTATGAGCCGCGACTTTCGTACACGGGGCAAGAGCCCGCAGACCACTATCGCCAACTGGCCTTCCGTACGGGAAGGTGAAGATCAATGGATCGAACCTTTCCGCAGTGAAGCAGATGCCGAATTTGACTCCTCCATGACCTATGAACTGCCTGCCATCCGTTATACCGTGGAAACGGCGCTGCAAACGGTACCTGCCGTGGCAGAGGAATACAAGATAGCCGAACAGCTGCTGTATTACCTCAGTTTCTTCGAAGGATTGGAGGCTTCGTTCATCCCAAGAACATCGATTTTGCGCGAATTCATCGGAGGTAGTCAGTTCAATGTAGGGTGATTTATGGCATCGGTTCTGCGAAACGCGTTGTTCAGTCTTTTTTATCCGCATAACTGTCCGACATGCGATAATTACATTGGTGACTTGTCCAAAGTAGTGTGCGATGCGTGCTTGAGAAACCTGCCGCGCACCGAACAGGCGCAGATACAGGACAACGGTACGGAAATGGTGCTCTGGGGCAAGGCCGATTCCAGGGCGGTAGCCAAAAAGACGATGCATATGGAGCGCGCCGCAGCGTACCTGTTCTATGAGAAAGAAAACCCGATCCAGGACATGATCCATCTGATGAAATACAAAGACCAGCCGATGATCGGTTACAAGCTCGGGCGACAAGCGGCCATGGAGATGCAATATGCAGGTTTCTTCGATTCCATCGATATAATTGTGCCCATGCCGTTGCATCCGAAACGCCTGCGTGAACGGGGATACAACCAATCGGAATACATAGCCAAAGGCATCAGCGACATCACGGGAATATCGGTGGATACGACGCATGTGATGCGTATCAAGAATACACCCCAACAGGCCTTGCAACGAGGCGAGGCGCGTAAACAGAATGTGGCGGATGCGTTTGAAGTGAATCATCCCGAGCAGATGTACTACAAGCACATACTTATAGTGGACGATTTGATTACCACGGGCGAGACTATGCGCAGCTGTCTGCGTGCCATGAAACGGTTTAGAGGGGCTACATTTAGCGTTTTTGCATTGTGCAAGGCACAATAAATGCGAAAAAATTCATTTTTTATTTGCATATTTCAAAAAAATGTAGTAATTTCGGACTCCGCTTTTGCTGTGCAAATTCCCCCGAACTTACATTCGCACTATCGTGCAAACGGCAATCTTTTGCCATAAAAATATAAAAATATAGAACTATTTTTAATTTTTTGAGCCAAAATCTTGCACATTTCGAAAATTTGTAGTAATTTTGCGCCCGCTAAATTATTACCATGGTAAAAAAGTATGATTTTCTCATTATCGGCGGGGGCGTAGCCGGAATGAGTTTTGCCCTGAAAGTGGCAAGAAGCGGCAAGTACAACATTGCCTTATGTTGCAAGACAACGCTGGAAGAAGCCAACACCGCCAAGGCGCAAGGCGGTATCGCATCCGTGACCAATCTGCTGGTCGATGATTTTGACAAGCACATCCATGACACGATGGTGGCCGGCGATTGGCTCAGTGACCCTGCGGCGGTGGAGCAAGTGGTGAAGAATGCGCCACACGCCATCGAAGAACTGGTGCATTGGGGCGTTAACTTCGACAAGAAAGAAGACGGTTCGTTCGACCTCCATCGTGAAGGCGGGCACTCGGAGTTCCGTATTCTGCACCATGCCGATGACACCGGAGCGGAGATTCAGCGAGGCCTCATGGTTGCGGTGCGCAATAATCCTTTCATCGATGTGCTCGAGCGCCATTTTGCTGTAGAAATCATCACCCAGCACCATTTGGGAGTACGCGTCACACGCCGCACTCCTGATATCGAGTGCTACGGTGCCTATATCCTCAATCCCGAGACACAGAAGATTGATACTTATCTGAGTCGTATCACCCTGATGGCTACCGGCGGAACAGGAGCTGTCTATGCTACCACAACGAATCCGGAAATAGCTACGGGAGACGGCATCGCGATGGTGTATCGCGCGAAGGGACTGGTCAAAGATATGGAGTTTGTGCAGTTCCATCCGACGAGTTTGTTCAATCCAAAAGAGACCCATCCTGCCTATCTGATTACCGAAGCCATGCGCGGATACGGAGGTATCTTGCGGCTGCCCAACGGCGAGGAGTTCATGCAGAAATACGACCCGCGTCTGAGTCTCGCGCCGCGCGACATCGTGGCACGTGCGATAGACTACGAGATGAAAATCCACGCGATTGACCACGTCTGCCTCGACGTGACGCACAAAGATCCCGAAGAGACTAAGCATCATTTCCCGAATATCTATGCGAAGTGCCTGAGTATCGGCATTGACATCACCAAGCAGTATATCCCCGTAGCACCTTGTGCGCACTATATGTGCGGCGGTATCAAGGTGGATCTGGATGGGCAATCCACTATTCGTCGTCTCTATGCCGTAGGCGAGTGTTCGTGTACCGGTTTGCACGGCGGCAACCGTCTGGCGTCGAACTCGCTTATCGAGGCGGTGGTTTATGCCGATGCCGCGGCCAAGCATAGCCTGAGCGTGATAGAAAGTTACGGTTTCAACGAACAAATTCCGGCATGGAACGACGAAGGAACATTGAGTAACGAGGAGCGCGTGCTTATTGCGCAAGACGTGAAAGAGGTGGGTCAGATTATGTCCACATACGTAGGTATCGTCCGTTCGGACTTACGTTTACACCGTGCATGGGAGCGACTCGACTTGCTCTACGAAGAGACCGAAGCGCTCTTCAAACGCGTCAAAGCCGATAAGGAGATTTGTGAGTTGCGTAATATGATTAACGTAGGCTACCTCATCACCCGCCAGGCTCTCGAACGCAAAGAATCCCGCGGACTGCACTATTCGATTGACTACCCCAAAACCGACAATCATCATCCGCAAGAAGTGTGGTAAGAAAGTATGTAAAACATATTGCCCTATTGCTCTGTGCGCTGCTATTTTCGTCGGTGTACGTCGATGCGCGTGTGTTTGAAGCGGGGGAAGTGATCTATGTCAAGAAAAGTCCTGCTAATTGGAGTTGGTACGGAAATGACGACGCCGGTCGATTTGCGTATTTCTACAAAGAGGGGACACCATTATTTGCATGGAGTGAAAAAGCGCAATACGTGCCCTATTGTGGTGATGTCCTTCAAGTAAGGGTTCCTGCAGGCGAGTGGACTCATGTCATCATGACGCGCAATAGTGTCGATAGCGATCCTGATTGGAGCAATGTTCACTATAATGGTGATGATAACAATGTTCAAAAGAGTGCAGACATAGAAATACCTGCTAACCAAAACTATTTGGACAATTTCCGCCAATATAAGGACGCCCAAAATAATCCTTATGACAAATGGCATTGGAGCGACTGCTATTTCTATCGTCCGTCCGAGGATCCTACTTCAAATGGAAAAATCAACAATGTTGATAAACAAGTGGTAGAAGTCTGCACTCAATCATCGGGTGATCCGTTGTCCTTACAGCCTCGTCTAATCAACGAGACAGATGGCTATGATTATGGTCAAGCACGGACTTGGTTCAAATGGGACGGTGAGAAATGGAAAGAACTTCCATACGCCAGCACTGATTGGGGATTTGGCGGTCCGGGCAGTTTGAACGAAACGATTGGGGCAGCCAATAGTCACACGTATTATTTTCTTTCTTCGAAAGACCAACACAGACAGCGATTCATTGAGATTTCTGTTACCAAAGACTGTTCTCCTACTTGCGAGATTACGGATTTTGGTGTTGTGACATCCAGTGTCAATGTCCACGACAGCACGTATGTTTTGGAGGGAGTTGTGGCCTTTGGAGAGTCTTTGGGCAAGACACTTCGTATCAGCGTCACCGATGCCAAAGGCGAACATCATGTAGATTATAACGCCCCCACTACGCCTTTTATTTTCAGCCTTTCGGAGCTATACGCCGATGGTGCCACCTTGACGGCAACAGCGAGTTTCATCGGCGGTGGTAGTGACTGCTCCCGTAATTCTGATCCTTATCCGGCTCCCAACGCGATAGATGGAATCAAAACCACCCCAATTAACATAACGCATGGTGAAACGCCCACACTTACTCCTTCCACTCCGGGAACAGACGGATTCAAATGGCATGACGGAAACACGACTGATCATGAACGCATCGTACCTGCCTATTGTTTTGATACCACAGTCATTTATACATATTATGAGTATGAACCTAAGCCTACGTTTGCGGGCAATTTGATTGATAACGGAGATTTTTCCGCGGACGAGACATATTATGGAGATATAAAACGAAGCAATGATGTTACAGGTTGCGACATTAGCGATTACAACTTCTGGGGTAAGGAAGTGACTACAGAAAGTAATTTCTACGACAAATACATGGATGGAAGCAGCAGTTTATTCGGCGGTTTCTCCATCGTAACGGATGCCAATAGTTTTTGGAAGCGCTATACAAAGAAAATTGATGCAAAAGCTGGTATTTATTACGCTCTATTCGATGCTGACAACAGTGGTTCGAAGAGGGCCTGGTATGCTAATACAGGCAAAAGTTCAAAATTGAAATTAGTCAAAGGAACCAACTATATGTTCTCTTTTTGGGTGGCTAACATCAATAACTACGGTGAGATGAACAACGCAGCCATTCTGCAGTTCGCCATCCGTTACAAACAAGACGGAGCGTGGAGCGAAGAGGAACTGTTAGGTAACCCTATTGACTTAAATGAGTACAAGGATAATATCTGGCACCAGAACTCCCATGTTTATACTTCTCCGGCAGATGCCGATGAAGTGGAAATAATGGTGCGCGACCTCAATATCAGCAAGAACCCGGGAGGAAATGACTTCGCATTGGACGACATCCAATTCCAGGCCATTTCAGTTCATTCACAAGCGATAAAAAACTGCGAGCGGTTTGTCGTGAATATACAAGAGCCGGATATTACGGTAAATAAACCCGAAATGACTATCCTCAAGACTCCTGCCTGTGGTAACACAGATTTCGAAATGCAGGTACATGTGAGTTATTCGAAATTAAACAATAAGTGTCCTGACAACACCATTACTCTCCAACTGACAGACGATATTTATGGCGATATATTTACAACTCCTATCACCATTGATCCGACCCTCAACCCGGAAGACATCACGCTCACGCTTTCATCGGCTACTTACGCGATGCTCGTCGCCGATGGGAAGGAGCACAAACTGACTGCCACAATAACCCGTAAAGATGGTCAAGGCAAAGAAAAGAGTTGGCAAAGCTCCGACACCTACACCTCTCCTGGTGTGCCGGCTTTAACGGTAACAGAACCTATTGTTTCCAAGCCGGATTGTGACCAAACAACATTTGATCTGGAAGTCAAAGCAACGTATGCTTATCAGTCAGGCACTGAATTGCTGTTCTATTGGGATGGCGATTTGCACACGGAAGCCTCAAAGAATATTTCCTATGGTTCGTCCAGTACTATAACAACCAAACTGACCGGTCTTACCTATGATGGCAATAAACATACGCTTTTGATTTGTACCGACAATACGACCCTTGACTGCCAAGACTCCAAAGATGTTGATGTTCCGTTCTCGCCGTATATATACGATTATGTTGCCACACCCAAACAGATGGGGTGCGACATCGATGAGTATGATGTGGTTGTTACATTTTATGTTACCAACGGACAAGGCAAAGAGGTGACGGTTTGGGGTAAGGAAGATCAAAATACGACCTTTGCTGCAAAAGAGGGCGAGAATACAGTTAAGTTCGAGGGAGTGGCAATCGATGCGGCAGATGACTACTTTGATATTTGGTTTGTGGAAGCAGAGTCAAACTGTGAAAAAAAGAAAACAGCCAAATACGATGAGCCCGTGACGCCGCATATATCCGTTACTCAAGGACCGGAAGTCGGTGATATGGATTGTAACCTTACAACCTATACTGTCAAATTTGATATTACACATACGAACCAAAGTGGCAAGCTATACGGTTGGATAGACGATGACGACGCAAACAAGAAAGAGTTCGATTACGAGAAAAATCCCGCAACTGTCACCTTTACGGAGGTCCCCGGCGACGGACTCGAGCACACACTACACGCCGCGTTTGACGGAGAAAACAGTTGTTCCATTGAAATCAAGTCCTTCAAGGCTCCTTTTACTCCGGTGATCAGCGATGTCCAGATTAAGCGTAGCGAGATGAAGTGCGGCGAGACGACATTCCAAGTAACGGTTGAGGCCACGCTCTCCGAAAATGCCAAAGGTCACAAGCTTACCGTTACAGGTGATACAGGCAAAGATGTGCCCATTACGTATGACATCACTGATACCAAATTCAGCGAGATGTTCACTCTTGACAGAGACAAAGCTACCGGCGAATTCGTCATCTATTTCGCGGATGCCAATAATTGCGAACCTCAGACGTATACGTATGACCCACCGAAG
>JAGCWE010000017.1 GCA_017962005.1 Paludibacteraceae bacterium
CAGTGCCGCGACCGTCAGATGCACTATTTCTACGGCGCACGTGCTATCGACGAAGTCTTCTTCCTCGAGGATTTCCTCGCTTTGGAGAAGGAGTTCCCCAACTTCCATTTCCACCTCGCGCTGGATCGTCCGGACCCGAAGGCAGACCAACTCGGTATCAAGTACACCGCGGGCTTCATCGCTCCTGTCATGGGCGACACCTACCTCAAGCAGCATGATGCCCCCGAGGATGTCGAGTACTACCTCTGCGGACCTCCTATGATGGCCAAAACCGTCCTCGACCTGCTCCACTCGCTGGGTGTTGATGACGCGGACATCCGCTTCGATAACTTCGGAGGTTAATCTATTTAAGGAACGCGCGTACACACGTGCGTTCCTTAGTACCTTTGCACCGGGAAACTGAAACAACTCACTACAGTCCACTAAAAACACCACTACTATGAACAGAGAAGATATACAAGTAACACAGATTCATATCACGGAAACTTTCCGGTATGGCGGGAAAATCTTTCACGGGTTGGAGGAATTGCGCAAATATTCCATCAACGGCTACAGCGACAAAATGGGTTGGCGCCCGTTTGCTGTGCGCAAAGAGGAAGGTTATCCGTGTTTTGACTCGTCGGACTCGATGTATGAGGACCGTTCTTATCAGGCATATTTCCTGACGATGGACAAAGAAAAAGCTTCGGCTATCTGCGCAGAGACGCGGTTATGTAAGTTCGAGTTTTCACGGAAAGGCATTGAGGAGCAATATCCGGTGATGGAACCGGGATTCAGCATGTCAAAGATCCAAGAGCGCCATCTGCCGTATATCTACTACCATGGTGACGGTGACTGGATGGAGATTGTGCAGGACAAGAATGCCCCAATCCAAGTCGTTGTTGAATCCTGACAAGGGCAAACAAATGAAACGCTTTCTTTCCATATGTTTTTTGTTGTATCTCGTGCAGATATGTTACGCGCAGACGGAGTTGGTCTTGCCGTATAATGCAACGGGTCTGACGGATGAGCAGAAGGCGATGAATCCGGATAGGCTTGCGTATCCCAAATCGATGAAAGAAACTATCCGGAACGAGGTCGATTTCCTGTGTAACACAAAGATAACGGAGTTCGGGCCTTTTTCGGTTAGCGCGAGAAAGAAAGTGGTGTTTGCTCCCGGCAATTTGCAGTTTTGTGCGGGTCGTGGGACGCATGTCTGCGCAGACGGCGCAAAGGAAAAAGGCATGTGGCGTTTTGCGGAGCACCAGTGGGATTATGTGGGCGGTGAGGAATGCGGGACGGTGTATGCCAACGGCGAGAAATGCAACAACTCCCTTATCTCGGACAACTATGCCGGCTGGATAGACCTGTTCGGTTGGGGCACAAGCGGTTGGAAGAGCGGAGCGATGGCATTTGTGCCCTATTCGACGAGTGCGAAGAATGAGGATTATTATCCGGGAAACAGTTATACGACAGACTTGACAGCCGAATTTGCTTATGCCGACTGGGGTAAGTACAACCAGATTGGCACTGATCCGGCGGGCACATGGCGTACACTGACGCAGAGTGAATGGCAATATTTGGTCTTTAAACGCCCCAATTATGCAGAGTTACAAGGGTATGCATTTGTCAACGGCATAGGGGGGATGGTGTTGTTGCCGGACACATGGTCTTTGCCCGATGGATTGTCGTTCAGTCATTTAAAAACAAATAACTATACCGTCTCCCAATGGAGTGTAATGGAGGAAGGCGGAGCGGTGTTTCTGCCTGCTGCGGATAGACGCGACGGAAACCAGTGGTCGTATTGCGGTCTCGTTGGTTTTTACTGGACCGCCTCTCATACAGATCAGGGAAGATCTCATTTGGTAATATTTACCGAAGACGAACATATTAATCTTTTAGACGAATGTGAATTCCGCAGTTATGGTTTGGCTGTCCGACTCGCAAAAGATATTACTCCGGCATTCTCTGTTTCGGAGAACAAACGCGTGCTGTTCTCTCCGGGGAACTTGCAATACTGTGCCGGGACGAACACCTGGCGTTTTGCCGAGCACCAATGGGATTTTGTGGGCGATGCGGAATCCGGTACGGTGTATGCTAACGGCGAGAAATGCAACAATGCCTTAATCAGTGCCACCTACAGCGGTTGGATCGACCTCTTCGGGTGGGGGACCAGCGGATGGAATAGCGGCGCCAAGGCCTACCAGCCTTATTCGACAAGCAGGGATTCGACGGATTATTTTGTAGGGAACAATAAAAACAACAGTCTTACGGGCGAATATGCGAATGCCGATTGGGCGGTGTATAACAAAATCGGCAATGACCCTGCCGGAACATGGCGTACTCTCACTTACGAAGAGTGGGAGTATATGCTGAACAAGCGCCCCAATTACGCCCAGTTACGCGGTTTGGCGACCGTCAACGATGTCCCCGGATGTGTCTTGCTCCCGGATAACTGGTCAACTCCCTCCGGTATAACCTTTTCGGTAATAAGCAATTCATCTTTTTCTGACAATGTATATAATGCTGCCCAATGGGAGAAAATGGAGAATGCGGGAGCGGTTTTCCTGCCTGCCGCAGGAAATAGGATTTCCTCCATATTGTTCGATGTGTCTGAGTGGGGAACCTATTGGACGGCTTCGGTCAACCCTAATCCGACGGAGTACAAAGATAGGGTATGGTGTTTTAGCTTTTACGATAATGCGTATCCACATATATGGGGACGCCAATACCGCCATTTCGGAAGTTCCGTCCGTCCTGTACAAGATATCAAATGAAACGCTTGCTATTCATAGTATATGTTGTTCTTTGTGCCCAATTTATTTGGGCGCAGACTACGGAGGGAACGGAGTTCTGGTTGACTTTTATGAACAACGAGAACACACCCGAGGGCGATGAAGGATTAGTTCTCAAACTGATCGCTTCCTCCCGTCAGGATGCTACCATAACGGTGAGCAATCCCCAAACCGGTTATACCGATGCGTTTGATGTCAAAGCCAACTCTGTCGCCGAGTTCATCGTGCCTCATGAGCAGGGCTATACCTTTGGTATAATAGCTAAAACCAAGCGGGGGCTGCGCATCACTGCAACGGCGCCTGTGTCTCTCTATGCTTCCAATTTTCAGGAACACACCTATGATGCTACCATCGTTCTGCCCGTAACAGCATTGGGTACGGATTATATTGCGCAGATGTATGAAAGCAATTACGGAGCCAAAGAAATAGCGGTGGTGGCGACGCAGGACAATACCACGATTACCATTATCCCTCATGCCCGGACAATGAACGGGCTGTCTCCGGGCGACACTTTCACGTTTCCCCTCAACGTGGGAGAGACGTATTTGCTGATGTCTTCGGAAGAGAACGGGACTTTCTCCGGCACGCGGGTTCAAGCCAACCATCCGGTTGCTGTGTTCGCGGGGCATCAATGCATTAATATTCCGGCAGACAACAAAGCCTGTGACCATATCGTAGAGCAGCAGATGCCTACGCAGATGTGGGGCAAACAGTTTGCTTTGACCAAGACCAAAGGGCAAAAGGGTGATATAGTAGTTGTTACTGCACGCGATAACAACACAGACCTCAAGATTAACGGCACCAAGGTGACAACACTCCAAGCTTTGCAGTCCTATGAGTTCCGCCTGACTGACAACAGCGCCTTTGTGGAGACATCGGGACCAACTGCCTGCTATTTGTATCTGGAAGGAGCGGAGCGAAATAATTATATCGGCGATCCGTCAAGCGTGCATGTCTCTCCGGTGGAGCAGCATGTCAAGCAAATCACTTTTGCTACTTTCCAGACATCCATCTCCCGTACGCATTATGTGAATGTGGTCACCACTGCTGCCGGGGCTGAGTCAATGACATTGGATGGCAAAAACATCTCCGGCGAATTCGCTGTCTTGACGGGGAATGGCAAGTTCCGCTTTGCGCAGATCAGCATAGCTCACGGTACCCATACCTTAAGGACCAATGCCGACGGATTCATGGGGCATGTATACGGTCTCGGCGACTGCGAGAGTTATGCCTATACGATGGGATCCGCTATACGCCAGCTGGACGGTCTGATACTGGTGGACGGGGAGCCGCGTTCCAATATGCTGTATGACGAGACGCGTTGCTACAAAGTGCCGGTCACTTTTTCGCCGCATGCCAATGCCGATTTCAATACCATCGAGTGGGATTTCGGAGACGGACAAAAATCCGCGCAGAGCACGGTCAGCCATACCTACGACTCTCCAGGGACCTACCATGTCGAAATGCGGATTGCCAACGAGGATGGCAAAGACACCGCGCGCACGGTGCTCACACTCATCGAGACGCTGCGTGACACCGTTTATGCCACTATATGCGACGGGGATAAATATTCTTTGGCAGGACAGACTTTCACTACCGAGGGCAAGCATGAGGTCAATCTCACTTCTGCCGGAGGCTGTGACAGTATAGTCACCCTCTATCTGACCGTCGGCAAGAAGTATGAGATAAACGAGACAGCCTCTTTTCGTAAAGGTTCCTCTTACCATTGGCATAGCCGTTGGTTCCGTGAGGGGGGTGTCTTTCGCGATACCCTGCGCACCGTTTACGGCTGCGACAGCGTTTTTGTCCTGACTTTGAACGAAGAGGAAGCCACCGTGGAGATGGCTGACACCATCTGCTGGCAACCCACTTATTCTTTCCGTGGTTACGAATATACCTTGCCGCCCATTGACGACTACAAGGACAGGGAATATGTGGACTATGTGCTTGAATATTTTGATAAGGAAGAATGCGAGCATTATATCATTGACCTTGCCATTGTGCCAAAAGAGAGTGGCTCGTATGAGTTATGGGCAGAGATTCAGGGGGGAGAGACCTATGATTTCTTCGGCGATATTCTTTCCACGCCCGGTGTCTATACCAAGACCGTCGAGAGTGCTTGCAATTGCGTGCAGGAATATACCTTGTACCTCTCCGTCCATTCTTTCCCGATAGACAAATCCACTGCCGCACTGTGTCATGAGGACAGTTATACTTTCGGTGACAAACTATATACGGAGCCGGGAGTGTATCGCGATACGGTGATGTCCGAAACGGGCATTGATGCCATTCGTGAACTCACTCTTTCGGACAACCGTACTTCATACGAAATGAGCATTGACAATGTGTCCTCGTATAATTTCAACGGGCAAGTGTTAACCGAAGCCGGCACTTATTATGACACCCTTGTCAATGCCCTCGGTTGCGATAGTGTCGTCACGCTGTATTTCATGCCGCGGATCGTTATAGAGACGGAAGTGAAAGTGGGAGATATGTGTACCGATGCCGGTATGTTGGAGGTCTATTTCTTCAAGTTCGAACCCGTTCAGCATGTGCGTTTCCGCTTTGATGACATGGGACATGCGGCCGGATTGCGGGATACCGTTATGCCGATGACTACGGACGGCGTCCTCTCGCTGCCGATTGAGGCGCATCCCGGTATCTATGATGTGGATATGGATATGATTGTCCATGAATCGGTTATGGGAACGCTTCATGCGCAAATCACCATCCTCTATCCCTCTTCCGTCTTGGAGCAGGCTTGGAATGATGTGGTGGCGGTACTGACGCATGATTATAACGGTGGGTATGATTTCGTGGCGTTCCAATGGTTCGAGAACGGCATGCTCTTGGACGGAGAAACCGCTTCCTACCTGTACCGGCCCTTGATTATCGGTGGCGAATACAGTGCTTTGCTTACGGAGCAGGACGGCACGCAGATGATGACCTGCCCGTTGGTGGCAACGGAGCAGGTGGAGATATCGTTGTATCCCACCGTCGCCGAACCACGGCAGCAGATTCATTGTTTTGTGTCCCAACCGGCGGAGTTGACTGTTTATGACACGATGGGAAGAACCGTTTCGCAGACACGATTGCAGCAGGGGGATAATCTCATTGCTTCGCCGGAGGTGACCGGCATCTATACCGTGAGGGTGATCAATAGCGCAGACAATGCTGCAAGGACATATAAACTCATTATCCGATGAAAAGGCTTGGACACATATGGCTCGTACTTCTGTTCCTCATGGCGTTATGCGGGACAATGCCGGTCTTGGCGCAGAGCTTTGTGGGCGTTGAGATCGCAGGACATTCGCCGGTACTGCTGGACCGTTCGTCTGGCACCAAACCCGCTGTGTCGTATGGCGGAGAAATCGGTTTTGTGTATCTGTGGCAAAAGAAGCATTTTTTCCTGCAAACGGGTATCGGTTATGCCTTGCAGTGTCCGTCGTTGCAATTGGATAGCCAGCATATAGAGCAGAATATGATTGACACCAGAGGCGTGTCGTTTCTCTATCGCGGTACGCTCAATAACCGTTCCGACCGTATCGTGGCCGGACAATTGACACTGCCTCTCTATGTGGGGGCACTATGGAAGGGATGGTATGTCCAGGCCGGACTCACCGCTGTGCTCAATCTGCACGCCAACTCCACCCAGACCGCTAAACTCAAAACATCCGGAGATTATCAGGACCGATATTACGAATGGTTGGAGAATGTGCCTAATCACGGCTACCATGATTATCTGCCCGTCCGCACCGACAAACCTGTTTCGTTGAAGTTGTATGATCTGCGTGCTGGAATGGAAATCGGATATTCTTTTTATGTGAAAAAGAAGAACGCTGTTTCACCGCTTCTGCGGATAGGGGCTTTCGCTGAATACGGAATAATGACTCTTCTCAATTCCACAGAATCTGCCACCCCGCGTACGCAACCCGACTATTCCCGATACATGAATGTCGATATGACGCATATATATTTCTCTGCCGACGGAGCGAACGCCCAACCGCACATGATCACTTGCGGCATCCGCCTTGCCGTCCTTTTCCCCGCCTCTCCCTCTTCACATGATAACACCGGGTGTATGTGCTATACAATGTAATCGCAAAACTCCGATTCTGGGCAGGTTTCGTCTTGCTGGATTAATAATTTCCGGCTGATAATTTCGCAAAAACTTGCACAAGTCAAAAAAATGTTGTATCTTTGCGGCGGATTTGTAAAAATTCAAATTACGAACTAATGTTATAGGTTTATGAGATTCTTTTCTATTCTGTTTTTAGGAACATTCATCGGGTCTGATGGTAGTGTATTTGATGTTTACAGGTAAAAAACACGAAATGATAAAAAAAATTCATTTAATGATAACAATTATATGAAAAATTTTTCGTACCTTTGCAGCGGATTTTGAAAATAAAGCCATGAAACATTTCTTATTAGTGATTTTAAGTATCCTCGGCGCCATGAGTATGCAAGCGTCGAATGAGATTTATGCCGTGCTGAGCAGTAACGGCACAGAGTTAACATTATATTACGACGGTCAGCGCGAGGCGAGGAAAGGCGTAACGGACTGGACTGTCTACAACAGCGAGAAAGACAAAGAGTCGAAGGTGAGTAAGATTGTCCTTGACACGTCGATGAAAGATGCGCGTCCGACAAGCACGAGCAATTGGTTTCACGGGTTCAGCAAGCTGGAGGAGATTGAGCACATTGATTACCTGAATACCTCCGAGGTGACGGACATGAGCAACATGTTCTCCAGTAGCTTCAGACTGACTCATCTGGATCTGCGGACATTTAATGTGGAGAAAGTGACCGACATGTCCAATCTATTCAGCGCGTGCACCAATCTGACCGATCTGAAAATCGGGTCATGGAAGACGATTAGCGCCACCGATATGAGCGGAATGTTCGCCTCATGCTCTTTGCTACGCCATGTCGATCTGAGCCATTTCAGTACCTTTTATGTGGAGAACATGAGTATGATGTTCTTCGATTCAGGTTTCACATCGTTGGACCTCACGAATTTTCAAACATATAATGTGACGAAGATGCTGATGATGTTTGCCGGTTGCACGAACCTGCAAAAGATATACACCCAGTTCAACTGGGACGAAGGCAAAGTCACTAAAGAGACCTCGATGTTGATGTTTGCGAGTTGTACTTCCCTTACCGGCGAACACGGAACGATGTACGATCAAACGCATACAGATATCGAGTACGCGCGCTTGGACGGCACAGATAAAAAACAGGGTTATTTCTCTTTTCGTCCCAAGCTGTACAGAGCCTTGGAGAACGGCAATGAAGTCCATTTCTATTATGATCAATGGCAGGATTACCGCACCAAATTCGATCCGGACAAATCGAAACAGGACATCGTCAAAGTTGTTTTTCACGAGGCGGTGAAGAATACCCAGGTGACCAGTACAGCCAAACTGTTTGAGGGCTTTAGCAACTTAGAGGAGATTGTGAACTTTGATTATCTGAGCATGGAGTTTGTAGAGGACATGAGCTATATGTTCGCCGATTGTGCCAAGCTGAAGACCATCGACCTGAGCCATTTCACCACCGACAATGTGACGACGATGAGCCATATGTTCTCGGGCTGCACTTCGCTTGGCAGTCTTGACTTATGCGGTTTTGAGATGAACGAGGTAGCGGACACCCGCTCGATGTTCGAAGGGTGCAGCAGTCTGAAAACGATTTACTGCAATATGAACTGGGGCAAGAAATTGACTCTTAAGGAGTCGGGTTCGATGTTCCTGGGCTGTACATCGCTGACGAACGGCACGACGAGTTACAACGCGTCCAAAGTGGACAAGGCCTACGCGCGTCCCGGAAGCGGGTATTTTACCGAGAAAGACGAGATATTCGGCGTGATTGGTGCGAGCAAGGAGCAGTTTGTTCTCTATTACAACAAGTTGCGTGACGGGATGCAAGGAATCGCCCATTGGGAGAGTAAGCGCTATCCCTTAGTCCATGAGATTGTCTTGGACGCCTCGATGAAAGATGCTCGTCCGACGAACACGCGTTACTGGTTCGCGCCCTTCGCCAATGCCCGCAAGATCCGTAAATTAGACTACCTGAACACCTCCGAGGTGACGGACATGAGTTACATGTTCGACTACTGCCGTAATGTCACATCGTTGGATGTGTCGGGCTTCGACATGAGCAAGGTGAGCAACACATCGCATATGTTTGAAGGCTGCCGCATATTGAAGACTATCTACTGCAAGGCGGATTGGAGCCAAAGCGAAGTGCTGACGAAATCGGAGAACATGTTCTTCCACTGTCTGGATTTGATAGGCGGTTTCTCCACCAAATTCTCAGAAGAGCACATCGACAAGGAATATGCGCGTCTGGATCACGGCGACGACCTGAAAGGTTATTTCACAGCGCCTGCAGAGGTGTATGGTGTCCTATCGTCCGACAAGAAGACCGTCACCCTCTATTACGACAGCAAATGTATGCACAATGGAGGTTCAACCAATTGGCTTGCCGATTACAAGCAGCATGAAGTTACCAAAATAGTGCTTGACAAATCGATGGTGAGCATGGCCCCCAAAGATTTGAGTTATATGTTCTTCGAGCTCAAGGATCTCAAGTCCATTGAAGGGCTGGAGTACCTGAACACCTCTATATGCACAAACATGCAGTTCATGTTCGCCGGTTGCTCGTCGCTGAAGAAAATCGATATCACGGGTTTCAACATCAAGAACCTTACCAATACGATCGGCATGTTCGCCAACTGCAGCCAGTTGGAGCGCATCTACTGCAACGACGACTGGAGCGCGAGCGAGAAACTGACTGATTCGCAAGGCATGTTCCAAGGCTGCACGGCCTTAGTGGGGTCAGACGGAACGACCTACGACGCAAACCACACCGACAAGGAATATGCACGCTTGGGAAGCGGTTCGAAGCCCGGTTATTTCCACGCTCCTCCCACCGTTTACGGTGCGACATCGAGCGACGGAACAGTCTTCACGCTCTACTGCGACGATGCCATAGTGGAACGCGGCGGCAAGACCGACTGGATGGAAGACATCCATGGTTCGGTTAAGACCATCATCATCGACCCGTCCATGGCGAAAGCGCGGCCTACCGGCACGAAAGATTGGTTCAGTGATTTCACCGCCGCGAATCGGATAGAGGGTCTGGAGTATTTGAACACATCCGAGGTGACGGACATGCGCAGGATGTTCGCCTACTGCTACAAGTTGGAGTGGTTAAACCTGAACTCTTTCAGCAAGGCAAAGTTGACCGATTTCTCAGAGATGTTCTACGAATGCAAGAACCTGGAGCGAATCTACTGCGACCAAGACTGGACGAATGTCGTCGGGCAGTTCCCCTTCTACGGATGTGTCAAACTGGAAGGTAATGTGAGCGGCGCCAAGTGCAAAGGCGATGCCACCGACACGAGCAACGGCTATGCCAAGGTCGGCGACTCCGAACATCCCGGTTATTTCTCCCGGTTCGTCGACGAGCCCGAGATATATGCCCTTTTGAGCGAGGACGAGAAGACACTCACGATCCAATACGACAATATGCGCCGCCCCAACTATGGCGTGACGGATTGGTCGGTTTACAACAGTGCTAAGGGATATCACGTGGAGACAATCATTCTGGATCCTTCCATAGCAGAAGTCAAACCGACATCGACCGCACTGTGGTTCAATTATTTCCAGCAGGTGACAGAGATCAGCGGATTGAGTTACCTGAACACATCGGATGTGACGGACATGCATAGCATGTTCAGCAGCTGCGAAGCGCTGAAGACGCTGAATCTGACCAATTTCAACACCTCCAACGTGACGAACATGAATATGATGTTTGGCAATTGCACCGCGTTGACCGAACTGGATATCAGCACTTTCCTGACGCCGAACGTAACAGACATGAGTATGATGTTCTCGGGCTGCAGTTCGCTGACCGAACTGAATGTGACGAACCTGGATACGCACAATGTAACCGAAATGAACTTTATGTTCATGGGCTGCAGCGCGCTGAAAACCATCTACTGTACCAACGACTGGAGCAAGAGCGAGGCTTTGACCGGTTCGATGTTCATGTTCTTCGGTTGCGAGCAATTGGCGGGAGGGAAGTCAATGGTTTATGATGGAGAAAAGATTGACGCCACCTATGCCTGTCCGGACGGAAGTGAAGGCAAACAGGGGTATTTCTCCTTCCCTCAATCCATTACCTACTTCGTTGTTAGCTTTGAGGACTACGACGGCACATTGATCGTAGAGATGAATGTGATTCTTGGTCAGTCGGCCACCCCGCCGCCAACTCCTATACACTACGGATACAACTTCACCGGTTGGGACAGGAAATTCGACAATGTGACGGAAGACATCACCGTCAAAGCGCAGTACGAGAAAAAGAGCTATCATGTACGCTTTGTGGACTGGAACGAAGCCCTGTTGAAGGAGGAAGATGTGCTGTACGAAGAGTCGGCCACCCCGCCGCCTGACCCGCAACGGGACGGATACACCTTCATCGGATGGGATATGGACTACACCTATATCACGACCGACCTCAAGATAATGGCGCTGTACGAGGTGACCAAATACACCGTCAATTTCGTGGACATGAACGGCGAGCCGATAGGAGACCCGCAAAAAGTGGAGGTAGGAAAGGCGGCTGTGGCTCCTGAGGCTCCGGTGGTAGAAGGATATACATTTACCGGTTGGGATCCTGCGGACTTTAGCAATGTGACGGAGGATATGACCATTAAGGCGCAATATACCATCAATACCTACACCGTGACGCTCATTGCTGAGAATGGAACCATCAGCGTGCTGCCGGAAGAGACCGACTTGACGGCTGTGCCGCACGGCACGACGCTCACGCTCACGGCTACGCCCGATGAGAGATATGTGTTCAGCGAATGGACGAACTACGACCCCGAAAAAGGACTCATCGTCACCTCCGACACCACCGTCACCGCTTCCTTCGCAGTGAAGAAATACATCGTCACCTTCGTCGATTGGAACGGCACCATCATTACGACACAGTCCGTCGAGCACGGCGCTGACGCTACCGCTCCTGATGACCCGACACGCGAAGGGTATACCTTTACCGGTTGGTCCGGATCCTTCACCAATGTTACCTCCGATCTGGTCCTCATCGCCCAGTACAAACAGAACCCGGGAACCGGCATTGACCAAACTCCAACGACCAATGACCAATTACCAATGACCAATAAGGTCATCAAAGATGGCCGGCTCTTCATCCTCGTCGGCGATCGCATCTACGATTCAACCGGCCGGTTGGTACAATAGATTGATACAATCCTGATGTCGGAACTTTTATCGGGTCTGATGGTAGCGTGTTTGATGTTTACCGGTAAAAAGTCGTTTTTAGCATAAAAATAAAAAGAAGCGCTTTTTTGAGCGCTTCTTTCCGGTTTTCGTTCCCTTCACTCTCCCTTGAGGGGAGAGCCGGAGAGGGGTTTGTTTAGTGGTTCGCGTCATACAGGTCGCCTTCCTGCTTCCAGAGCCACGCGTTCATGGTACGGAGCCCACCTGCCGTGTCTTTCTGCGCAAGGAACGCAGCCTGGTCCTGCGAGATCTTGTTGA
>JAGCWE010000018.1 GCA_017962005.1 Paludibacteraceae bacterium
ACAAGGAGGGCGACGAACGCAGACAAGGAGGGCGACGAACGCAGACAAGGAGGGCGACGAACGCAGACAAGGAGGGCGACGAACGCAGACAAGGAGGGCGACGAACGCCGCGCTGACGCACGGCGCACGAGACAAAGAACCAAATGATAGCGACAAGGGGCAGGCGATACGGACGTGGTGATATGGATGTGAGGGCGAAGAATTATGGACGTGAGGGCGTAGAATTATGGACGTGAGGGTGATGAATTATGGATGTGATGGGGAAGATTTACCCCACCTTGCTCTACTTTGTTGATAAGTTGTGTAAATGATAAATAATGAGAATGATGCAATTTACAATAACTGCATAAAACCTGTTGAAAACGGTGTAGATAATTTTTTTGTGGGGAAAAGTGGTGGATTTTGGAAAAGTTGTATTACTTTTGCGGCGTTTTTAAGAACAAAAAGACAGGAATCAAAGCGTGTCACAGTTCAAAATTATCCAATAAGCATCGTTTTTATGGAATTGAGCAATACATTCATAGGTCAAGTGCAAAGCAAGACAGACGAGAAGGGCCGCATCTTTGTGCCTTCCTCATACCGCCGCGTGCTCAAGGAGATGAGTTCGCCGCGTATCATTATGCGCCGCGATACAGACAACGAGTGCCTGATATTCTACCCCGAGCAGGTCTGGAACAAGAAGGTGAACGACCTTCGCGCCGTGTTGGACGAATGGAACGCAGAGGACCAGATGCTGCTGATGCAATTTATGGCAGATGCCGAGATACTGGAAACGGACACGCAGGGGCGCGTACTGCTAACAAAACAGAACCTGCAACTGATTGGCGCGAAGCAGAATGTGCTGTTTGTCGGTATGCTCGACCGCTTCGCTTTGTGGGCACCTGAGAACTATGCAGAGAAGAGTATGGGGCAGAAAGCGTTGGCGGACAAGATAAGAGAACGTATCCAAGCGGCGAAGAACAATCGTGAATGAGGTGTATCACATACCGGCTATGCTGCGTGAGACGATTGAAGGTCTCCGTGTGCGTCCTGACGGGACATACGTGGATGTTACGTTCGGCGGCGGCGGGCACAGCGGCGCCATTCTGAACAGTCTGGGCAGTAACGGGCGGCTGTATTCGTTTGACAGGGACATAGAGGCATACGAGAACGCGGGAAGCATACGGGATGACAAGCGTTTCACCTTTGTACACAGCGATTTCCGCTATCTTGGGCAGTGGATGGACTATTACGGCGTTACGGAGATAGACGGTCTGCTGGCGGATCTGGGAGTCAGTTTCCACCATTTCGACACGGCAGAACGCGGGTTCTCCTTCCGTTTTCCGGGACCGTTGGACATGCGGATGAACAGGAATGGCGGGAAAACGGCCGCAGATGTGGTGAACACCTACACAGAGGAGGAACTAGCGCGCGTACTATATATGTACGGTGAGTTGAAGCAGTCGCGGCAGATAGCAAGGCGCATTGTACAGACTCGTGAGCAGTCGCCGCTGCTCGCTACGGAGGCTCTTGTGCGGTCTGTGGCGGGCAGGGCCGTGACGGCGGAGCAGCTCACGCCGCCCCAGAAGAAGGAGATGACGCTGGTTTTTCAGGCATTACGCATTGAGGTGAACGATGAACTGGGCGCTTTGCGCGAGATGCTACAAGCGGCTCTGCGGCTGCTGGCACCCGGAGGACGGTTAGCAGTTCTGACCTACCATTCGCTGGAGGACCGACTGGTGAAGAACTTCATGCGGTCGGGCAGACTGGACGGAGAGATTGAGAAGGATTTTTACGGCAACATACTTACGCCTTTCCGTTTGATTGAGAAGGGATTGGTCGCATCCGAGGAGGAAGTGGAAAGCAATCCGAGGGCAAGAAGCGCCAAGTTGCGGGTGGCAGAGAAAATCTGAAAGAAAGGAGGGCAAAATGAAACTGCAAGACGTACTGAACGGCAATATCTTTTCGAGCGACTGGCTCAAGAAGCAGTACAAACTGATTGGTCTGATCCTGTTTTTGGTAATGGTGTATGTCTATGCAGGCTACCGCGCCGAGCAGCAGCACAAGCGACTGGGCGACTTGCAGGATGAACTGCAGGATGCCGAATACGAGTTGCTGACGCTGCAAAGCGAGCTGACCGACATGACACGTCAGTCGTCCGTTGCCGGAGAACTGGAAAGACGAGGAAGCCGTCTTCAGACCAACAAGACACCCGCAGTCCGTATTCAACCATAAAACCACTCACCATGTCAGAGCAACAAACCCATATGATTCTGCGTTTCGCGATGATTTTCGTACTCATCGTCATTGGTTTCGCATGCGTGATAGTGCAGATTCTGTACGTACAGAACGCAAAGAAGGAGACTGACAAATGGGAAGTCATCGAGAAGTCGCAAATCAAGACCGATATCGTCATTCTGCCCAATCGGGGCAACATACTGGATGTGCACGGCAACATACTGGCCAGCAGTGTGCCGCAGTACTATGTCTATATGGACACACGCGTGGAAGCGTTGCACCTGGGCGGAGACACACTGTTTACCAAGTATGTGGATTCGATTGCTGACGGACTGAGCCGCATTCTCAAGGACACGACAGCACAGTACTACCGCGACCGTATGCGGCGCGCTTTCTATGCCAAGGACAACAAAGACAGAATCATACGGATAATCCCGCGCCGCGTCAATTACATCGAGAAGAAGCAGATTGAGAAGCTGCCGCTCGTCAGACGCGGGTACTACAAGAGCGGTTTCCAGTATGACAACCAGCACTTGCGCAGCAAACCATACGGCAGTCTCGGCAGCCGCACCATCGGCAACATCTACCAGGAGAGCGGCGAAGGCTACGCCGGGCTGGAGAAGAGCATGGAGCAGTACCTCCACGGCAAGGAGGGTCTTTCGCGCAGACAGATGGTGGCGGGTCACATAGACGACATACCCGTCACAGAAGCAGTGAACGGATACGACATCGTGACCACGCTCGACGCCGAACTTATGGACATCTGCGAGACGGCGCTCAGACGCAGGCTTAACATCACGGAGGCGGACTGGGGCTGCTGTGTCCTGATGGAGACAAAGACGGGCGAGCTGAGGGCTGTCTGCAACCTTGACCGCATGGATGACGGCAGGTATTTGGAGAAAGAGAACCACGCGGTGAAGCGCGTCGAGCCGGGTTCGACGTTCAAGACACTGTCGCTGACGGCGGTGCTGGATGACAACAAAATGGACCTGTATGACACCATTCAGGTCAGCAGCAGGCCATGGGAGTACTACAGCGTGAGTCATACCGACGCGCACAAGAAAGACACCGTCTATACGCTCCGCAGCGCGCTTGCCGTTTCAAGCAACATCGCCTTTGCGAAGATGGTGACGCGCTCATACGAGCAGAAAGCGGAGCGGTTCGTGGCAAAACTGCGGAGCATGGGCGTGTGCGACTCCATCAAGATAGAGATACCCGGGGTGGAGACTCCCCGCATCAATGTGCCGAACGACCGCGTGACGCTGAGCAAGATGGCATACGGCTATTCGGTGGAAGTCAGTCCGCTACAACTGGTCACCTTCTACAACGCGATAGCCAATGACGGTCGTATGGTCAAGCCGATGATAGTCAAGCGCATCGAAAGGAACGGCGAGGTGGTGGAGCGTTTCAAGACGGAAACAATGCACTCGCATATATGCAGTGAAACGGCACTGAAAGAGGTACGGCTGGCCCTGCACGATGTGGTGTGGGACAACCATCTCGGCACAGCCTCTGTGCGCCAGTGGGGCGGCAAGATAATTGACTACAAGGCACAGAGCGACCTCGTGCATATAGCGGGCAAGACTGGAACGGCTCAACTATTAATCAACGGGCAGTACACCGCCGGGCGGCACCGCATCACCTTCATCGGCTACTTCCCCGAGGAGAATCCCGAGTACACGTGCATCTGTATGATTAACCACCCGCACAACTATCACATGTATGATGCCGGTTACGATTGCGGCCGCGTAGTGAGGGAGATAGCCGAGAACACGATGGCATACGCAGGCGTGTACGAACTCAAAGACGGACAGAAAATATGGACCAAAACAAGATAACAACTATGATACTGAGCGAACTGATACAGGACATCCACCCCTTGCAGGTGACAGGGGCGACCGACAAGGAGATAACAGGCATCGAGTTTGACTCGCGCAAGATACAGCCGGGCAACCTGTTCGTGGCGCAATGCGGGACGGTGGCTGACGGGCACGCGTTCATCCAAGCGTGCATTGACAAGGGTGCGGCGGCGGTCGTATGCGAACGAACGGAAGGCTTTGATGCAAGCGGTGCCACGATAATACAAGTGAAGAGTTCGGACGAGGCGTTAGGTCTGTTGGCATCCCGCTGGTACGGCTGCCCGAGCAGGAAAATGACGCTTGTGGGCGTTACAGGCACCAACGGCAAGACAACCATCGCCACGCTCCTATACCAGTTAGTGCGTCAGATGGGAAAGAAGGCGGGACTGCTTTCCACTGTGGTCAATTACATAGACGATGAGGCGGTTCCCGCCACGCACACAACGCCGGACGCATTGGAACTGAACAGGTTGCTGGCGGCGATGGTTGAGAAAGGCTGCGAGTACGCTTTTATGGAGGTCAGCAGCCATTCGATAGCGCAGGAGCGCATCGCGGGACTGGACTTTGACGGCGCACTGTTCACCAATCTCACGCGCGACCATCTCGACTACCACAAGACATTCGACAACTATCGCGACACGAAGAAACGGCTGTTCGATTCACTGAAGAAGGACGCGTTCGCGCTTACCAACAAGGATGACAAGAACGGCATGGTGATGGTGCAGAACACCAAGGCGAAAGTCTATACCTATTCCACCCGCTCGCTCGCCGACTACAAAGGTGTCATCTTGGAAGAGGGACTGGACGGTATGCTGCTTCTTATCAACAACAAAGAGGTGATGGTGCGGCTGGTAGGACGCTTCAACCTGCAGAACCTGCTCTGTATATACGGCGCGGCGGTGTGCCTCGGCTTCGACCCCGATGAGACGCTGCGTATCCTTTCGCTGCTGCAGCCTGTGAACGGCCGCTTTGAGGCGATCCACAGCGCGAAGGGCTGGACGGCGGTTGTTGATTACGCGCATACGCCGGATGCGGTGGACAACGTGATACGCACCATCAACGAGATACGCAAGGGACGGCTCATCACGGTAGTCGGCTGTGGCGGCAACCGCGACAAGGGCAAACGCCCGCAGATGGCGAAGATAGCCAAGCAGGGCAGCGACCAGCTCATTCTGACCAGTGACAACCCCCGTGACGAGAACCCTCTTGACATACTCAAAGACATGGCGGCGGGTCTGACCGAAGAGGAGTTGCGGCAGACTCTCATCATTGAGGACCGCGCCTCCGCTATTCAGACGGCATGTACCCTCGCCACCGACAAGGACGTGATTCTCATTGCCGGAAAGGGACATGAGGATTACCAGATTATCAAAGGCGTCAAACACCACTTCGACGACCACGAAGAAGTGAAGAAATACATCTAAACCATGCTGTACGAACTTTTTGACACGCTCGGCGCGTTTCCAGGATCGCGGCTGATGACGTATATATCCTTCCGCGCCATCATGGCGGGGGTAATAGGGCTGGCGACCAGCCTGTGGATGGGCAAGTGGTTCATCGCCCTGATGCGCCGCAAGCATATCAGCGAGACACAGCGGGACGAGAAACTTGACCCGTTCAACGTGAACAAGAAAGGCGTGCCGACAATGGGCGGGCTGGTCATCATCGCAGGCATACTGGTGGCAGTGCTGCTGTTCGGCCGTCTGCGCAACATCTATATGCTGCTGATGATTATCACGACGGTCATCCTCGGCGCGTTGGGCTTTGCGGATGACTACATCAAAACCATCCGCAAAAACAAGGACGGGCTGAACGGCTGGGTGAAGATAGCCGGGCAGGTGGCATTAGGTCTGATAGTCGGTCTGACGCTGCGCTGCAGCCCCGATGTCGTGATGAACGAGACGGTCACAACGCGCATCGAAAACAACATCACATACGTCGAAAAGACACCCGATGTCAAGTCTACCCGCACGACCATCCCCTTTGTCAAGGCGCATAACCTCAACTACGCGGATATGTTCACGTGGCTGGGCGATGAGAACAAGTACCGTGCGGGATGGGCGTTCTTCGTGCTGCTGACCGTGTTAGTGGTGGCTGCAGTGAGCAACGGGGCGAACCTGAACGACGGTATGGACGGCATGTGCGCGGGCAACTCCGCCATCATCGGCGTGGCGCTTATCGTTCTCGCGTATATCAGCGGTAACTACATCTTTGCCGACTATTTGGACGTGATGTACATACCCGGCAGCGAGGAGCTGGCAGTCTTCCTTGCGGCGTTCGTGGGCGCGCTGGTCGGCTTCCTGTGGTGGAACGGCTTTCCGGCGCAAATCTTCATGGGCGATACGGGCAGCCTGACCATAGGCGGAATAATAGGCGTGAGCGCAGTGATTATGCACAAAGAGTTGCTGCTGCCCATTATCTGCGGCGTATTCCTTATGGAGAGCGTCAGCGTTATCTTGCAGACGCAGGTGTATAAGTTCTACAAGAAACGTGGTAAGCACGTGCGTATATGGAAACGAACACCGCTGCACGACCATTTCCGCACCTCTATCGAGCAAGTCATACGAATAGACCCCACCTGCCAGATACGGCTGCGCGGGTCGAAAGAGTTGCATCACGAGACAAAGATTGTGCTTCGTTTCTGTATCGTGACATTACTATTGGCGGCATTCGCCATCTTAACCCTAAAGATAAGATAAACGATGAAGACCGAATTGATAGTTGTATTGGGAGCCGGAGAAAGCGGAACAGGTGCCGCTATACTGGCTCAGGCAAAAGGGAAGGATGTGTTTGTGTCCGACTCGGGTGCCATCAAGCCCGCCTACAAGGCTCTGTTAGATACCAATCATATCGCTTGGGAGGAGAACGGACATACGTCCGAAAAGATACTCTGCGCCGACGAGGTTATCAAGAGTCCGGGTATCCCTGAGACGGCACCGCTGATTGTGCAACTGCGCGAAAAGGGTATACCGGTCATCTCCGAGATAGAGTTTGCCGCCCGTTATACGAAAGCGAAGATGATTTGCATCACCGGTTCCAACGGCAAGACCACCACCACCAGCCTTATCTACGACATGCTGTGCCGTGCAGGGTTGGATGTCGGCTTGGCGGGCAATATAGGCAACTCATTGGCTCTTCAAGTGGCTCGCCAAGACCGCGCTTACTACGTCATCGAACTGTCCTCGTTCCAGTTGGACAATATGTACGATTTCCGTGCCGACATAGCCATCCTGCTGAACATCACACCTGACCATCTCGACCGATACAACTTCGAGTTCCAGAACTATGTGAATGCCAAGTTCCGCATTACCCGCAATCAGACCGAGCGCGACGCGTTCATCTATTGGAGCGAAGACCCCGTGATTGACCGCGAGATAGCCCGCATACAGCCTTGTGCCACCCTCTATCCCTTTGGCAGCACGGAGAAACATAATGTGGCGTACACTGACGGGGCACACCTCGTGGTGGCAGCACACAAAGAGGTGGAACCCTTGGAGACACCTCTGGAGCAACTCGCCCTGCAAGGCAAACATAACCAGCTCAATTCGATGGCAGCCTCCATAGCCGCCCAACTGCTCAATATAAAGAACGACACCATCCGCGAGTCCCTACGCTGTTTCGCGGGTGTGCCGCATCGCCTGCAATATGTGGCTACGGTCAAAGGCGTGCGCTATATCAATGACAGCAAGGCAACCAACGTCAATTCCTGCTGGTACGCCCTCGAGGCGATGACCACACCGACGGTGCTCATCCTTGGCGGCAAGGACAAAGGCAATGACTACAGCGAGATTGACCAGCTGGTGCTGGAGAAGTGCCACACCTTGGTCTTTATGGGGCTGCACAACGAGAAACTGGAGGAGCATTTCAGTGCGCTGGGGTACGCGGACGGAAGCAAGAGCGGCGGACAGTCCGAAAGAAGATACTTCAGCACACACAGCCTTAACGATGCCGTGGCGGCTTGCGCGGATGCGGCACGCGACGGCGACACGGTGCTGCTCTCGCCCTGCTGCGCCAGTTTCGACCTTTTCACCTCGTACGAGAACCGCGGCGACCGGTTCATGAACGCCGTCCGCCATTTATAACCTGTTAATGAGTCTTGATTATGCAGTTTGATTTTAAGTTATTCAAAAAACGACCTTATATCGACCGCACGTTTTGGGTACTCTATATCATGCTCATCGGGGTAGCGGCGGTGGCTCTCTTTTCCGCCACAAGTGACCTCGTGTTCGATGAAGAAAGTACTTCTATCATCGGTCCGGTGGGCAGGCAGATATGTTTTTTGCTTGCGGGTTGTGTACTGGCGTACGTCGTGCAATTCATTCCCAGCCGCATTGTTACCGGATTCGGCTATCTCGTGTTTGCCGTCTCCTTGCTGCTCGTCTATTCTCTTCTGTGGGATGGCAACCCTTTGGCGGAAGCCAAAAACGGCGCGGCGCGGTGGATTAAAATAGGTGTCACGTTCCAGCCCGCCGAACTCGCCAAACTCGGACTGCTTGTCACCGTTGCCGACCTGCTGACCAAAGGGCGGACGGACGAGGAGAGGAACAAGTATTTCTGGTGGACTGTCGGTCTGACGGTGGCGGCCTGTTTCCCTATTATGGTCAGCAACATGTCCACGGCGGTATTGCTCGCAGGTATCGTGTTCCTGATGTGGATTCTTGCTCGCGTGCCGTGGAAGAAGATTCTGATTGTGGCGGCTGTGGCACTCTCGATGGGCGTATCTGTCTATATGATAGGTGAATTCTTCTACGTGCGTCCCGGCAAGAAAGCCACAGGCATGTTTGCGCGTATCACCGTTTGGGCTAAACGTGTGGATGATTTCGTCGATGAGAGGAAGAAATCCGATGCTGCCGAATTCCGCCTGACCGACGAGAACCGGCAGCGCTCATTGGCGAAGGTGGCGGTGATGCGCGGGGGCAAGACGCCTTTCGGAGTAGGTCCGGGCAACAGTCAGGAGCGTGACTACCTGCCGCTTGCTTATGAGGACTATATTTTTGCCATCATTGTGGAGGAGTCCGGCATCATCGGGGCTGTCTTCCTCATATTCATTTACCTTGCCATTCTCTTCCGCGCCTGCTTCGCCTCCAGCAAGTTCTACGGCGACCAGCGGGCGATGCTCACCGTCATGGGGCTGGCGCTGATGATCACCTGTCAGGCGTTCGTTTCGATGGCGGTATCGGTAGGATTGGGACCCGTAACGGGACAGCCCCTGCCGCTTATCTCCCACGGCGGAACGAGTGCCATTGTCACCAGCCTCTATTTCGGCATGATGATGGGTGTGAGCCGCGAGCAGGAGGAAATGCGCGACCGGCAGCATCTCTCTGCTGTGGAGAGTGAGCAGGACGCCCCCGAAATCATCTTGCAGAACATATAACCTTTCAACTTACTATGCGTTACCTTATTTCCGGCGGAGGAACAGGTGGACACATCTTCCCCGCAGTCAGTATAGCGAATGCCTTGTGTGAACTGGACAAGGACGCCAAAATCCTCTTCGTAGGCGCGTTGGGCCGGATGGAGATGGAGCGTGTGCCCGAAGCGGGATACGAGATTGTCGGACTGCCCGTAAGCGGATTCAACCGTTCCAAGCCGTGGAAGAACGTTTCCGTGCTCATCGACCTCGCGCGTTCGCTGCGGCAGGCGAAGCGCATAGTGCGCGATTTCCGCCCCGATGTGGCGATTGGTGTGGGAGGTTATGCCAGCGGAGCGGCTATGAAAGCCGCAGCATGGGCGCACGTGCCCGTACTGCTGCAGGAGCAGAACGGCTTTGCCGGGGTCACCAACAAACTCCTGCGCAACGATGCCGCGAAAATCTGTGTGGCGTACGACAATATGGAGCGCTTCTTCCCTGCCGACAAGATTATCCTCACGGGCAATCCTGTCCGTGCCAATCTCACGCAGGGCTCGCCCGAAAAGGCGTGTGCATACTTCAACGGACAGTTCGGTGTGCGCTTCACGGAGGACACCCCCACCCTGCTCATTATTGGTGGAAGCCTCGGGGCACGCACCATCAACGAAAGCATCCTGCAGGGACTGGACAAACTGCTTGCGGCGGGGATACAGATAGTATGGCAGACAGGTAAGATGTACTATGAGAAATGCGCGCAGGAGGCGGCAAGGTTCCTGCAATCGGACAATGGCCGGTTGGTCGTGACTGCGTTCCTCAACAATATGCCCGATGCGTATGCCCTGGCGGACGTCGTCATATCGCGTGCAGGGGCATCGTCTATCTCCGAACTGTGTCTGCTCGGCAAAGCATCGATACTTGTGCCCTCTCCCAATGTGGCGGAGGACCATCAGACCCACAATGCCATGGCGCTTGTGAAGCAGAATGCCGCCGTCTTGGTCAAGGACACGGAAGCTCCGCTCCGCCTTGTGCCGACCACGTTGAGGCTGCTGGAGAACAAGGAGCAGTGTGCGGCGTTGCGGCGTCATATCCTGACTTTGGCGCAGCCGGATTCCGCCCGCAGGATAGCGGAGGAGGTTCTTCGTCTCGTACCGCGAACCAGGAACCCGTAGTCCCCGCCTCCCTTCATCAGACTATACGGATAGTGATACGATAGCGTAGAAACAGCAAATACATCCGTAGGATAACCGATAGATAACCGAAGGATAACCGAAGGATAGTGCTTACCATACCGTATTCCTACCGTTACCACAAGGAAGAAATGACCACAACACAAGCAAAAAGGACCGACAAGGACCAGACGCAAACCAAGCGGTTGTTCTTGTCTGATGCCTGTCGCCGTAAAACTATGGGGGCAGAAACCAAATGTATCAAGAGAGAGGATGGTGTTTGGCTGGTGCAAGCGGTTATGATTTAGCGAGTTAGGCGGTAAAACAGGGTGTGACAAGGCGGAAAACCAAATGTGCAAAAGGTTGGCATTGCTTTACATTTGCTTTGCATTTTCGAGGGTTCAAGCCCTCTTTTTTGTGCAACAAGTTGGCATTTGCTTTGCACCGGCTTGGCAAAACAGCCCTCAAAGGGCGCTTAAACGGCGTTAAAAGCCCATTATAGCGGCATTTAACCGATGTCCGTCAGACGCGCCGAAACAGCCCCGGAAGGG
>JAGCWE010000019.1 GCA_017962005.1 Paludibacteraceae bacterium
ATCGGGCTGCGGCTTCACACCATGGTATAACTCCCAGAAATAACTGTCAATACGCTCTACCAAGTCCGTGCGGTCCTGGTTGCTCTTGTCTATTCGTCGTTTGACCACTAACGCTTCTTTCGGTTCGATATGCGGGTCACGGATGATATCTTCCAAGTGCCATTGCACCGTGTCAATCCAGTTCTTCAGATACAAATCGTATTCAATCGTACCTTCTGCATAGGGGTTGCTCATCGGCGCATCTACGTTGTCCGTACGATGGTAGTCTGCCACCGCTTGCGCAAAGATACGATTGCATTGAGCTACAAAATTCATATTTACCATGATGTAATAATTCCTTGTTTACGAATGGTTACCATCGCACCGAAGCAATTCCCGTACTGGTCCCCGAAATCGCCGGCCAACGATACGCCGAACTCTAAGTTCCATGCTTGTGGTACCACTTTCTTCACTTCCAGCAAAAAACCTGTGTTATGTGTCCGATTCGGCCTTGAATAAGTGCCGTAGTTATCTGCATGATTGATCATCACGCGATACCTATAACCGTAAATATCACCTTTCACACCTGCATGATGCGCCATCACACGGTTGTTCGTGCCAATTTGCAACAGTGGCGAACCGATAACTCGACCGTAGTAACTCCATCCTTGCGTATAGATGCCGTTTCCGTAATAGCCGTCTCCTCCACCGTAAATAACACCGTCTTTGTCGTGAAATGGTCCATGCTGGTCTGTGGTGTGCAATAATTCATAAGTCACACCTTGTATGAACGGCCAGCGGCTCTGCGTAGCACTCACGCCCCATAAACCGTCCTTCGCGTCCATGGAATTCCAAAGGAATCGTATCGGACCGTCTTCACTCATCGTCTGCCAGTAAGCACTCACTTTCCATCCTTCGCCTTTCACGTCCAGCGCCAGTTGCTGCATAGCAATATGGTTGCCCTGCGCATTAATCTGGTCATTCGCCATACTACCGCCTGAACGGGCGAAGAATGCTGCTTTGTACGAAGTCCAGTCATTGCCTAAATCGCCGTATTTGGTCGAATAACCGCCCCACTGCGCCACATGATGAAACTCATAACTGATGTTCACCGGCAACTTGCCGCCTAAACGACCGCCTAAATATTTATGGTGAAGCAGCGTGCCTGTCACTACCGTTGAATGATCGTTTAACCAGCCATGTGTCAAACCGCCTTTCACTTCCACATATCCGAACAAACCAGGAAAAGGTGTCCAGCGCTCAAAACCGATGCTGATACGTGGAATAGGGTGGGCATTGGGAGAAAACAGCAGATGTCCGCTGCTCAGTTCGCTGTCGCCTGCGTCTAAACGCATCGGCTGAATACCGGCCGTGATATCGACGATATACAGTCTAACATGCGCGTATAACTGACTGAAATAACCTGTGCCTTCTATCGTTTTCGGTGTCGCCGAAGTCTGCGAACCTGCCACTCTGCCGCTTAACACGACGCCGAAATCATAGTCAAACCATCGATTCGGACGCGTAGCAGGTTTGACGATGCCTAATTGTATATTTCCGCTGTGCGGCAAGTTGGCTATCTCGCCGTCCGAATTATGCCAGAGCAGCGAAGGTGCCTGTTCGC
Source organism: Paludibacteraceae bacterium (assembly GCA_017962005.1). Taxonomy (GTDB): domain Bacteria; phylum Bacteroidota; class Bacteroidia; order Bacteroidales; family Paludibacteraceae; genus Colicola. Next base: position 1,604 of record JAGCWE010000019.1, read on the forward strand.
CGGATGAACTGACTGCGCTCACGCCGCCTACATACCACAAGGTGTCGCGGTTGTTGTCCGGTTCAGCCATCGGTAGCGGCCACCAGTTCCATGCTTGCGCTTGCAACGCTATACTCAGCAGCACAATGATATGTCCGAACTTAGTCTTCAATGCGATACAATGTGTTAATCATTTCTTTCTTTTCGTTCTCGCCCAAACCGAAATAGGCCTTGCCGTCAATGGTAAAAGCAATCTGGTTCTCCGCTCTGCCGCAAGGCATCGTGCCACACCATTCCCATTGGTCTTTGTCCGGCGAGTATCGCATATACGTCTCGAAAATCTCACCGCCTGTCATGTCGCCGCCGAAATAGCGTCCGCCGAATAAATATACATACTTTTGGCTCGCTGCGCAGGCACTTATCTCTCGACCTTTGCCCGGAATAGATGCACATTTGGTCCAACTGTCCGTTGTCAGGTCAGCGGCAAACCACTGCGTCTCATTGTAGGTGTTATAACCTGTGCCGAAATAATAGGTGCCGTTCAGCATTGCACCGCAGCCTTCTCCGTTATCTTTCGCTCGCTGCTCGTTATGTGGCAGTTTAGTCCATTTGTCTTCAGCAATGCTGTATTTCCAAACTTCTCGTGTCCATCCCCATCCGAAGCCATATAGCACATATACAATGCCGTTGATGGCAATGGAGGAAGCGGCTACGGTATTATCCTGCGGATAGTTCGCCAAGCGACGCCATTCATTCGTAGCAGGCGTATATTCCCACCAGTCCTGCAAATAAGAACTGTCTCGGTAAACACCGCTACCTGCAAATCCCAGACCAGCGTAAATCTTACCGTCCGCAGCGGCCATGGTGGCGTTCACGCGTGCTTTCATCGGCGAAGCACCCATATTGGTCCAACTGTCCGTTTGCGGATCATATTGCCATAAGTCATTGCGGTACTTGCTGCCTTCGCGGCCTGCAAAAACATAGGCTTTGCCATCTAACGAACAGGCACAGGCACTCGCTCTGCCTGCCGGCATCGGCGCACACTCATGCACAGCGACAGTTATTTCCGGCGCATGGTTGCATGCTGCCAATATAAAGGCAATAACCAAGAATCCTATGAATCGTGAACCTCTCACTCCGCTTTCGTCTTGCGTTTCAACTCAAAATCTCTACCCAGATAGTTCTGTCGTACAATCGGATTTGCGGCCAGCTCTTCCGGCGTGCCGTGGAAAAGAATCTTGCCTTCGAAAAGCAGATACGCACGGTCAGTAATCATCAGCGTCTCATCCACATTGTGGTCCGTAATAAGAATACCGATGTTCTTGTCTTTCAGTCGCCATACTACGTCCTGAATCTCCTGCACAGCAATAGGATCGACACCTGCAAACGGCTCATCCAGCATCACGAATTTCGGCTCGATAGCCAAGCATCGTGCAATCTCTGTACGTCTGCGCTCACCTCCGCTCAAGCGGTCACCTAAGTTATGCCGCACATGTGCCAGGTTGAACTCTTTAATCAGTTGCTCCAGTTTCTCTTTCTGGTACGCTTCGTCGAAATCCGTCAGTTCCAGCACCGAGCGGATGTTGTCTTCAACCGTCATCTTGCGGAATACACTCGCCTCTTGCGGCAGATAGCCGATACCCATCTTCGCCCGTTTGTACATTGGGAAAGAGGTAATATCCTGGTCGTTGAGAAAAATCTTACCGTTGTTCGCTGCCACAAGACCCGTCGTCATGTAGAATGTTGTCGTCTTACCTGCTCCGTTTGGCCCGAGCAGACCGACTATCTCGCCCTGCTCCAACTCAATTGACACATCGTCCACAACGGTACGCTTGCCGTATTTCTTAACCAGATGTTCTGTGCGTAACTTATCCATATTAGTCTATTTCCACCATCACCGGACAATGGTCCGAATGAACAGCGTCAGTTAGTATCTTCGCATCTTTGAGCCTTGGGCGCAGACTCTCGCTTACCCAGTGATAGTCAATACGCCAGCCTACGTCTCGTGCTCTGGCTCCGGCACGCCAACTCCACCAGCTGTAGCGCTCTGCACTCTGGTCGAACACGCGGAAAGAGTCCACCAATCCGCTTGCTTCCCAGCGGTCCATCCATTCGCGCTCTTCGGGTAAGAAACCCGATACGCCGATCTGCCGCTCCGGATGATTGATGTCAATAGGTTTGTGACAGATGTTATAATCTCCGCAGATCACGATGTTCGGACGCTCTTTGCGCAACTCCTTCACCCATACCAGGAAATCTTCCAGGAACTCCATCTTGAAATCCTGGCGTACATCACCCGTAGTGCCGCTGGGGATATAGGCATCCACGATGGTCAAGTCACCAAAATCGACACGAAGCACACGTCCTTCGCGGTCGTATTTCGGGTTACCCATACCAACCACCACTTTGTCCGGTTCTTGTTTGGTGAATACGCAAACACCCGAATAGCCTTTCTTCTCGGCCGAGTGAATATAACTGTGATAGCCGAGTTCACTCATCGCCATCACATCGATTTGCTCCGGCTGTGCTTTGCTTTCTTGAATGCAGAACACATCAGGATTCTCAGTCTGTAACCATTCCAAGAGCCCTTTGTTTATCGCCGAGCGGATTCCGTTGAGATTATAACTGATTATTTTCATAGACGTCTGCCTGTTGCGTCGTATTCCTTGCCGTCACGGATGATGACTAAGTGTCCGTCACGCAGTATTTTCTGTGCCTGCTTGCCGTCTTCTACATCCTCGAGACCTTGGCCTTCATGAATATAATTGAGCGTCACAATACCGCCACTCTGCGCAATATTGTTCAGCGGCTTGCCTACCACATCTTCCCAAGAATCGACAGTAATCGTCTTATTGCTAAATGGGAATACATTGCCTTTGCCGTTGCTCGAACCGACTTTCGTGCCATTGGAGCAAACGATGGTGTACAGCGGTTTGCGGGCTGTGTTATTAGGCGTATTCTCTGCCCATTTGGTGGCATTGTAGTTCACTTTCCAAATCACCATACCTGCTGCGGGAACATACTTGTCCCAGCCTTTCTTCTGGCGGTTTTCGAAATAGTAGCACTGTCCCGATGTAGTAGCTCCTTGCTGCTCGCCTGACTCGTTCACTTGGTAAGCCTGATAGCCCTCTACGCCGTTTGCAATAAGATTCAGCGTCTGGCCGTTGTTACCAAGATTAACCGGAGTCTGCCAGCCGAAGAAATATTTCTCCCACGGGCTGTAGTTCGGCGGACAGTGACCGCCTCCGTTGTATGCACCGCCATCCATGATGTCCCATTCGCCCGGTGTCAATTCGTTTTTGTAATTCGTGCCGTAGTTGGTGTCATAGAAGTCCGGCAAACCCATCACGTGGCCGAACTCATGACATAACGTACCGATTCCGCAAAGCGACGAGCCGTCCAACTCGGATGAGCATGCATAGCTGTTCAAATGCTTGCCGCCTACCACGCACTGCGATCTGTTGTACGTGCAATAACCGTAGGAAATGGCCTCTTCGATATTCCAGTTATGCGGCCAGATAGTGCTGGACTCTGCGCCATCTGCCTGACCTCTGCCGGCATAAATCATGTACACGAAATCCACATAGCCGTCATTGTCCGAGTCATAGTCTGCCCAGTTGATGGTGTATTTCTTGTCGGCTAACAGACAACCCTCAACTACAGCACCTGCGGCATTCTTGTCATTGCCTTCGCCGTTGTAATCTTTGCCGTACGAAGCGTAACCTCCGCTCAGCGTCACCGGGCCAAACACGTCAAATTGCGGACGGTATGCGCCGTTTGACTGCGAACTGAAATACTCTGCTGCCGACGGATAATGGATACCGCTGTACGTGTTGGTTGTGCAGTTCGCGGAATTGAACATGTCGTCAAACATCGCCTGTGTATGGCTGTCATCGAACGTCTTGTCGCTGAAGTTCACAAGAATAACCACACCTTTTGGCGCCAAGTTTGGTGTCGCACCTGTCTCTGCAGTCTGATGGAGCGCTTTAGCTTTCGCACGGCGCGCCAGCACCACTTCTTCTGTCGGCACGTCTCCCACTACTTCATACATGCCGTTTTCGTTCAACTGTACGATTTTGCCATCGCGGTTCATCGTGTAGTGATAAAACTCATCGCCAACCAGTTTCACCTCGATGGTACTTCCGTCGGCCTGTGTGCGGGTCTGCCATCCTGGGCGAGCCGGCACTGCCATCGCACTCACTGCGACGGCGCATAGCATTGCTATGCAATAAATCTTTCTCATACTATTCATCAGATTAGTTCTTTTTTTACAATCCCATGTTTCTCTAACCATCGTTTCTCGCATTTGCTGCGTTTCTCGGCGTTATGCGCTTTGCGGCAACTGGAAACCACTTTACCTTTGCAGTTCTGCTTGGCGTATTTGAGCCAGCCTTTGTCGTTCTCTAAAATCTGCCAGCCGTCTTCCGTCATCATCCAATGCATCCGTTCGTCGCCGCGCAGATATGTACGCAGCGTGTCACCATTCGGTTGTACGCGTTCAATCAGTCCGCGGTACGCGGGCACTCTCGCCGGTCCCTGTGCATTGACCCCCACAAGAATCATGCCTAAAAAGGCAACGATCAAAAAAATCTTTTTCATCTATTTGCTTCTTTTACTCTCTTAAACAACTCACTTGCGAATACGAA
>JAGCWE010000020.1 GCA_017962005.1 Paludibacteraceae bacterium
CAGGAAGCTGCTGCCGCTGAGGCAGAGGCTAAGGGCGAAGAGGCTCCTGCAGAGGAAGCTCCTGAGGCAGAAGCTGAAGCATAAATTGCTTAAGCAATTAGCAAAAAGAAGTCCAGAACGAGAGTTTTGGGCTTTTTTTATTCATAGAAATCGATGTAAACCAACCGGATACGAGGGTCGGTGGCGAAGAGGCTGTCGGCATCGTGGCGGCTGATCTCTCCGCCGAAGAGTGCGAAGCAGTCGCCGTCACATTGCGACAGGTCCGGGCACAGACGATAGTCGAAAGCGTAATTGCGAACAGCAGCAGGTTGATCGGTTTTGGCAGGAGGCACCCGGCTCGCCAATACATGATAGCCCATCTTCTGCAAAGTCCAATAGTCCCCGTCAGAGAAACATTCTACCCATACCCGGTTCTTGTATCTGCCGAGCCATTGGTCAATAACAGCAGGATCGGATATCTTATCCGTCACTAATGTCAATTGCGGGTTGGAAGCCAAGATAGAATCCATCCTCGGAAAATCAACAGGAGTGAACAGACCGTATATCTTCTGCGCCATAAACCGGTCATGAGTAGGTGCTTCCGTCCATTCGAAATTCCAGTCATGCCATGCTACTAACTGACCGTCCAAAGTGACGGACAGATCGAGTTCAATACAATCAATGCCATGTTCCAGTGTATTACGAACGGCTTCCAAACTATTTGAATAGCGATACCTCCGTACGCTCCCACCGGCATGGGCGATATAATGCGGCAGATCGGGGGATGCAAACCAGTTCGACCGGATCAGTTTGTCGGCGAGTGAAGTTCTGAGCGCATAGTTATCATCCGCGTAGCATGGCTGATTAATCAGATCATGTCCCATACCCTTCCAGAAACAGTGTTGCTGGCCGATGGCATGCAAAACAGTAGGATAGATATCGCTCTGTTTGGCCTGCGGAATGTAAATCGTAGTATCCACACACGGTGCGGTCAGTATGAAAGGACAGCCGGCTTGACCGGTACCGAAAGGCAGGTCTGCACGCAAACCGTATTCACGCACCTCATCGCTCATATCATAGGTGAAGATACGGTGGTCTCCGGTGATAGCGATGGTGCTATTACGCATCACTTCGGCCGTATCCGCCCAGGCAAGGAATCGCCCTACCTGGCGGTCTGTATAATGAGCTGTCCGAAGATAATTCTGAATAATGGCAGGTATACTGTCCGGCAGTTCAATCGGGTCCGGAGAGCTATCGAACGGTAGGTGACCGTTGATAGAAATTCCCATCATGCAGCAAGGTGCGGTCGCTGTGTCAAGCGTCTGTATCATGTGGTCAATGACGATGCTATCATTCCATGCAAAACGGTTGTCGGTATCGGGCTCAATGAGTTCTTGATAACTATAGACCGTCGCCATGCGACGCTGATTCCAGACATTCCGGCATGGATTGACGATCGCGCTGCGGGGGTAAAAATGTGCGATATTCGGGTAGGTGCAGTAGTCATAGTCGATACAGGCAACTCCTTCTTTAATCGGGTAGAGTCCGGTATTGACGATTAGTTGCCCGTCGCCGGACATGCCGTACTGGATCTGGGTCAGTAAATCGCGGGCATAGAGCACAGGACGGGATGCGATATATTCTTTCATCGCCGGACATACGGGATCTCCGTTCAGGTCCATTGCATCCAGCACCCAAGATTCAAAACTCTCCAGAAGCAGAATGACAAGATGTCCTTGCGGCTTAGCCGGAGGTAACTGCGGCGTAACGAGTTTTGCCAGTTCGGCTTGCTCTGCCTCGGTAAGTGCGGAGGGAGAGGTCCTCTCTGCATAATACCGAATACAATCCGTTGCCATGAAGAGCGGGTAGGCAAGGATGGAGCGATGGTGGATATAATGGGTGGCTTTGCGTTCGTTCTCGCTTTCACTGACAGAGAAAGTTTGCGGAATCGTGCAGGGGTTGATCCACTCCCAAGAAAAGGGTGCTCCGTTGATAAAAGGCTTATGGTAATGCCACCGCAGGTAAGATCCGCTGAGACTTATAGTCGCACCGATCAGGAAAGCAATGAGTGTCTCCCACCATCGGAAAGGAGCTGCTTTCCATAGGAAACAGACCGCCGCCGCACACGTCAAAAGCGGAAACAGCAGCAGCGAAGTGTCGCAATACGGGATAATGCTGGACCAGAATCCCTCCATATTTCCCGTGAGAGTAAAGAGATGCCATGTGATGAAAAGGTGGTTGACACGGTAGTAAATGATCTGGGCTATTATCCAAAGGTCGGTTAGCCCCAGCAGAGCGAATACCGGCCAGCGTTTGGGCGTCCACATTACGGAGAGCGCAAGGATGACCGCTGCGGCCCATTTGAAATAGGCAAGCGCAGAGGAGACATACAAGTCCAAATCCACCATGCGGTCAAACAAAAACGCCTTCGCTGCCAGTAACACGACGACCAGCAGGAAACGAAGCCATGCTCCCAAAGACGTATTATTCAGGATCCGAATGCGCATAAAAATATCTTAAATTCGATGCAAAATTACGCAAAATATTTGAATTACACAAAAAAAATTGCACAAATCAAAAAAAAGTTGTACCTTTGCACACTTAAGTGTAAGAACTATGAAGAAAGTTACCGTTATTATGCCTAATTACAACCACGCTTGTTATCTAAAGGAGCGTATGGATTCTATTCTTGCGCAGGATTATCCTGAGTTTGAAGTGGTTGTAATTGATGATGCTTCTACCGATGAAAGTGTAGCAGTGTTAAACGAGTACGCC
>JAGCWE010000021.1 GCA_017962005.1 Paludibacteraceae bacterium
GTCTGCATCGACGTGAAAGAGACCGACGGCTCGTGGTACTACCGCTTCGATTACGACTCGTCGAAAGAGATGATTACCCGCGGCTATTACTGCGTGGACAAGGGCTCCGTCAGTATTAACGGCGTCAGCCTGACCGTCTGCGAGCCCGACGTGCAGGGCGACAAAGGCTTTGTCTCGGTCTGCATCATCCCCTACACCCACGAGAACACCAATTTCCGCTTCATCCAACCCGGAACGGTGGTCAACCTCGAGTTCGACATCATCGGCAAGTACGTCAGCCGCATGCTTCAACTAACCGGTCAAGGCAAATAATATGTATCAGAAACTTTCCGACCTGATAGGTCACACTCCGATGTTAGAGCTCTCCGGACTGCCGGGGCAACAAGCGCGCCTGGCTGTCAAACTGGAGTGCTTCAATCCCGGTGGCAGCGTGAAGGACCGTATTGCGTTGGCTATGATAGAGGATGCCGAGCAGCACGGAAAACTTCGCGCCGGGGCCACTATCATAGAGCCCACAAGCGGCAACACCGGCGTAGGTCTGGCGTGGGTAGGCGTGGCCAAGGGGTACAACGTGATTCTCACCATGCCGGACACGATGTCGGTGGAACGTCGCAACCTGCTTAAAGCCTATGGCGCGCAGTTGGAACTGACTCCCGGAGCGGAAGGCATGAAAGGTGCTATTGCCCGCGCAGAGCAGTTGCGGAATGCCATTCCCGGCGCCGTGATTCTCGGGCAGTTCGACAATCCCGCCAACCCCGAGATGCATAAACGCACCACGGGAGAAGAGATTTGGGCGGACACCAAAGGGCAAGTGGCCGTTTTTGTGGCCGGTGTGGGTACCGGAGGCACCATTAGCGGAGTAGCCGCGGCACTGAAAGCGCACAACCCGTCCGTGCAGATTGTGGCCGTAGAGCCTGCGTCTTCGCCCGTTCTGTCACAAGGACAAGCCGGCAAGCACAAGATACAAGGTATCGGCGCGGGATTTGTACCCGCCACGTACAACCCTTCCCTGGTGGACAGGGTCGTTACGGTTACCGACGATGAGGCCTATTCGGGCAGTCGCGAACTGGCCAAAACGCAAGGATTGCTGGTGGGCATCTCCTCCGGCGCAGCCTATCATGCCGCAGCACAACTGGCCTGCTTGCCCGAGAACAAAGGAAAACTGATTGTTGCACTCTTGCCGGATACCGGCGAACGCTACCTCTCTGTCTTATGAACATCCCATCCCACTCCGAACTGCAGAAGATCATGCGCCTGATGCGCTCTATCGTCTTCCCCGAGTATTATCCTAACCGGGATTTCTCGGACCAGATACTGCGCGGACTGCTGTATTCGCAGTTGTCAACGGTAATGTGCAAAGCGTGCAACGACGACAACAGTTCCTGCATAGCCCGCACTGCAGACGCTTTTATCGCGGCGCTGCCGGAGTTGAAACGCCTGCTCATGACGGATGTACAGGCTGCGTTGCGGAACGATCCCGCTGTCAAAGACGAGGCGGAAGTGATTCTGTGCTACCCGTTCATCACGGCTATGCTTCATCACCGAACGGCCCATTGTCTGATGCAGTTGGGCGTGCCTCTCTTGCCACGCATGCTCAGCGAAATGGCGCATAGCGAGACCGGCATCGACATACATCCCGCTGCCACTATCGGCGAGTATTTCTGCATCGACCACGGAACAGGTGTGGTCATCGGCGCCACTTCCATCATTGGCAACCATGTCATGCTGTACCATGGCGTTACGCTTGGGGCACGCAATTTCACCTACGACGCCAACGGACGGCCTATGGACCTGCCGCGGCATCCTATTCTGGAGGACCACGTCACCGTCTATTCCAACACCTCGCTGCTGGGACGTATCACTATCGGCCACGACACCATCATCGGCGGTAACGTCTGGCTGACTCACGATGTGCCGCCTAACTCGCGCATCCTGCAGCAAAAAGCCGTAGAAACACCCTCCTTCACGGACGGAGAGGGAATATAAAACCTCTTTTCGCCACCAACCAAGTAAACAACATACATTATTATGGACAAAATAGCATACGCATTAGGCCTCTCAATTGGCCAGAACCTCGCCCAGTCGGGCGTAAAAGACATCAACAGTGAGGACTTTGTTGCCGGCATGAAAGACGTGTTGGCAGGCAACAAGCCCCAAATCACTCTTCAGGAAGCCCAGCAAGTGTTGGACAAGTTCTTCAAGGAACTGGAGGAGAAGACCGCCGGAGCCGCCAAGGCTGAGGGAGAGAAGTTCCTGGCAGAGAACGCAAAACGCCCCTCTGTCAAAGTGACAGCCTCGGGTCTGCAGTACGAAGTGCTGGAGGCCACCCTCGGTCAGAAACCCAAGGCAACGGACCGCGTGAAGGTGCATTACGAGGGCACGCTCACGGATGGCACGGTTTTTGATAGCAGTTACAGGCGCGGAGAACCGATCTCCTTTGCCCTCAACCAGGTGATAGCAGGCTGGACCGAAGGACTGCAGCTGATGTCCATCGGCTCGAAGTACAAACTCTTCATCCCCTACCATCTGGGCTACGGCGAACGCGGAGCAGGTGCCTCCATCCCGCCGTATTCGGCGCTCATCTTCACCGTTGAGTTGCTGGGTATCAA
>JAGCWE010000022.1 GCA_017962005.1 Paludibacteraceae bacterium
CAGTATGGTCTGCGGCTCATCAGAGCGGACAAAACGGAAGGCTCTTTCAACTGAAATAGGCTGTCCTATCTTGTCCTCTACCCAGACGACTTCATTTGTGCCGGGCATATAGTCCTTGTACTCCCACGTGATGGGCAGTCCCTTGCTCTCATAGTAAGGGCGTTTCATCTGGTCAATGTACCAGTCGGTCTGCAAGTATGAGAGGTTGCAGACGCGCAGGTCGGTGCCCTCGCCTTCCACCTCCTGGTTGTACCAGAGTGGGAAAGTGTCGTTGTCACCGTTGGAGAAGATGATGCCCTGCGTCTCGCACGAACGGACGGCGTTGGCGCCAAAATCGCGGCAGGTGTAGCGGTTGCTGCGGTCATGGTCATCCCAGTTCTGCGATGCCATCTGCGCAGGAATTATAAGGGTAACAAGAACGGTTAGCGCGGCAACGCAGGTTCTCGCGTTCTCACTTTGCGCATATTTCGCCAGTTCTTCGTACAAAGCAATAACCCCTAATCCTATCCAGATGCAGAAGGCATAGAACGAGCCTGCGTATGCATAGTCACGCTCACGCGGCTGATAGGGTGTCTGGTTTAGATAGACTACGATAGCCAATCCAGTGAGGAAGAAGAGCAGGAAGGTAATAGTGAAGTTCATCGCTCCCTTTTGCTTCTTACGCAGCTGCCAGATGATACCGATGATACCGAGCAGAAGAGGCAGCATGTAATAAACGTTGTGTCCCTTGTTCTCACGCAGTTCGGTTGGCAGGGCATTTTGGTCACCGAGCATAGCGGTGTCAATGAACGATATGCCAGTCAACCAATTGCCCTTATGCAGCTCACCGTAGCCTTGCAAGTCGTTCTGACGACCGGAGAAGTTCCACATAAAGTACCGCCAGTACATATAGTTGACCTGATAGCGGAAGAAGAAACGGAGATTCTCACCGAAAGTTGGGCAATAGTCGGATTTCTGCTGTCCGCAGTAATCGTATTTGACCTTTCTTCCCTTGATTTCCGCCCACTCTTTGTACGCGCGGACGTGATTGCCTTGTGAGGAGTACATACGCGGGAAAGGCATACAGAACTGGTCCATAAACTTGTAGGATGTCTTGTATCCCGTAACGACATAGTGATCTTTCTCACCTTCCGCCTTGGGTGCAGGGGCGTACTGGGGGTGTCCTGTCTTTTCAACAGGAATGCACATATTGCCCTCTATCCGCAGTTCAACAGGCGCATTGTATGTCTGTCCGTAGAAGAGCGGACGGTCGCCGTACTGCTCGCGGTTGAGATAGTACTTGAGCGAGAAGACGTTGTCGGGCGAGTTTTGGTCCATAGGCGTGTCTGCCGAAGAACGGATGACAATGGCAGCATAGGAGGAATAACCTACCAGAATGACCGCCAGCATAATAAGGGCTGTGTTGCACCAACGCCACAATTGGGACGAATCCTTCTCCTCCTGACGGTTCAGCATCCTGTATGTGAACCAAATACCGGCAACAAGCAGGACGAGGGTTAGGATAAGATAGACAAACAGACCCGTGTTGAACGGACATCCGAGTGTATTGACAAAGAATAGTTCAAACCATCCCGCCACAGTTGGCACACCTGGTATAATACCGTACAGTATGACCGCCAGAATCACAACGGAGACAAGGAAAGCAGTAATCGCTCCTCCCCACGAAAATGTATAGCGGCGGAAATAATAAACTAACACAATAGCAGGTATGGTAAGGAGGTTGAGCAGGTGCACACCGATGCTGACTCCCATGAGGTACATAATGAGTATGAGCCAGCGGTCGGAGCCTTCCTCATCGGCTTGTTCGTCCCACTTGAGGATAAGCCAGAATACAAGGGCGGTGAAAAGTGATGACGAAGCATATACCTCTCCTTCAACGGCTGAGAACCAGAATGTGTCAGAGAAAGTATAAGCGAGCGCGCCAACTACTCCCGCTCCAAGGACGGCAAGGGCTTTGGCAGTGGTGTCGGTATCTACCAGTTTGCGCGCTAAAGCGGTAATGGTCCAGAAGAGGAAAAGTATTGTGAAAGCAGAGGCGAGTGCCGAAAGGGCATTGACGCACATCGCCACATGCGATGCATCGGATGCGAAAAGCGAGAAGAAATGCCCCATCAACATAAAGAAAGGTGCTCCTGGGGGGTGTCCGACATCAAGTTTGTAAGCACTGGAAATGAACTCACCGCAGTCCCAGAAAGAAGCGGTGGGCTCCATAGTGAGCAGATACGTAGCGGCGGCAACGGCGAAAACCAGCCAGCCTCCCAGCGTATTCCAAAGTTTGAAGTTTTTCATATTGTTGTTATTCGTCATATTTCAACAAAAAAATGGGCATACCAATGAGCGTGCAAAAATACATTAACATATTCAAACGCGAAACAAAGGGGCGGAATACGTGCGAAAATGTTTGAATAAATCATATTTTTCCGAATAATCATCCTATTTTTTGCAAAGATATACGGAATTGCGTATCTTTGCGCGCTTTATATCGATAAAACAAAAAACACGCAAATAATATGCAAAAAACTGACTTGAGTAACAGAACAATAGCAGTAGTAGGACTAGGATATGTTGGATTGCCACTGGCTATTGAGTATGGTAAGAAATACCGAGTAATTGGTTTTGACATCTATGAACCCCGCGTGCAAGAGCTGCTGTCAGGCCGTGACCATACGATGGAGGCGGATCTGAAGGGTCTGCGCACCGCCCGCGACCTGTACGAAAAGACCAAAACCATCGGTCTGACGCTGACAAGCGACACACGCGAGTTGGAAGCGGTGAACACATATATTGTAACCGTCCCCACTCCGATTGACCGCTTCAACAATCCAGACTTGACCCCTTTGTTGAAAGCGTCCGCCACGATAGGCAAGACGTTGCGCAAGGGAGATATAGTCATCTACGAGAGCACCGTCTATCCGGGTTGCACAGAAGAGGATTGCGTACCCGTATTGGAGCGAGAAAGCGGACTGAAATTCAATGAGGATTTCTTCTGCGGCTACAGTCCCGAGCGCATCAATCCGGGTGACAAGGTGAACACGCTGACCAAGATAAAGAAGATTACTTCGGGTTCGACACCAGAGGTGGCGGACATTGTAGACGCACTTTATAACTCGATATTGGAGAACGGAACGCATCGTGCGCCGAACATGAAAGTGGCGGAAGCGGCGAAGGCGGTGGAGAACAGCCAGAGGGACGTGAATATATCGTTTATGAACGAACTGGCACTAATCTGCGACCGCGTAGGAATTGATACGAACGACGTGATAGAAGCAGCAGGGACGAAGTGGAACTTCCTGAAGTACCGTCCGGGATTGGTGGGCGGCCACTGCATCTCAGTGGATCCCTATTACCTCGCCCACAAAGCAAAGGCCTTGGGGTATGATCCGCAGGTAATCCTGTCTGGTCGCGCGGTGAACAACTCAATAGCAAAGTTCATCGCAGACAAGGTGTTGAAACTGATGATACAGAAAGACCATAAAATCAAGGGAGCAAACATCCTGATACTCGGTGTGACGTTCAAAGAGAACTGCCCCGACTGCCGCAATACGAAAGTGGTTGATATAGCAGACGAATTGGAGGAGTTCGGCTGCAAGGTGGATATCTACGACCCGTGGGCGTCACCGGAAGTGGTAAAGCACGAATACGGCAGGGGGTTGATTAACTCGATTGATGAAACGAAACGTTACGCCGCCGTGATAGCGTGCGTGAGTCACGATCAGTTCAAGACATTCGATTTCAAGAAATATAAAGAACAGAACGCCGTTATCTACGACGTGAAGAACTTTGTGAACCGCTCGCTGGTGGACGGTAGATTATAAGCGTATGAAGAAGATAGCAGTAGCAGGAACGGGATATGTAGGGTTGTCGCTAGCGACGCTGCTGGCGCAACATAACAAAGTGGTGGCAGTGGACATTGTCCCCGAACGGGTGGACAAGATCAACCGCCGTGAACCGACCATACAGGATGAGTATATTGAGCGCTATCTGGCAGGAACGGATGCGGAAGGTCATCCTGTATCGTTGAATCTGACCGCAACGTTGGACAGCGAAAAGGCGTATGCCGAAGCCGAATGGGTTGTAATAGCCACTCCGACCAATTATGATGCACAAAAGAACTATTTTGACACACGTGCCGTTGAGTCAGTGATTGAACAAGTGATACGTGTCAATCCGAACGCGATGATGGTTATCAAATCGACCATTCCCGTCGGTTTCACGGAGACCATCCGTAAGCAGACAGGCAGCGGAAACATTCTGTTCGCGCCGGAGTTCCTGCGTGAGAGCAAGGCGTTGTACGACAATCTGTACCCTTCTCGAATCATCGTAGGTACCGACCTCCAGGACAACCGTCTGACACGAGCCGCGCGGGAGTTCGCCGGCATGCTGCAGGAGGGCGCAATAGCCAAAGACATCCCCACCCTCTATATGGGCTTCACAGAGGCGGAAGCCGTCAAACTGTTCGCTAACACGTATCTGGCTCTGCGGGTAAGTTACTTCAACGAACTGGACACATACGCGGAGATGAAGGGGCTGAACACACAACAGATTATTGATGGCGTGTGTCTGGATCCGCGCATCGGCCAGCACTACAACAACCCTTCCTTCGGTTACGGCGGTTACTGCCTTCCGAAAGACACCAAGCAGCTGCTCGCCAACTATGCGGACGTGCCGGAGAACCTGATTGAGGCGATAGTGGAAAGCAACCGCACGCGCAAGGATTTCATAGCCGACCGTGTGCTTGCCAAGGCGGGCTATTATTCCTATTCGGAAGACAACAGTTGGAACAAAGGGCAGGAAAAAGAATGCGTCATCGGCGTGTATCGACTGACAATGAAGTCCAATTCGGACAATTTCCGCCAATCATCCATACAAGGCATCATGAAACGCATCAAAGCAAAAGGCGCAAAAGTGATTGTCTATGAGCCCACCCTACCCGATGGGACAACTTTCTTCGGCAGTCTCGTTGTTAATGACCTGGAGACGTTCAAACGCCAGTCGCACGCCATCATAGCGAACCGTTACGAGAAGAGCCTGGATTCAGTGAAGGATAAAGTTTATACCCGCGACATCTTCGGTCGCGACTAAACTTAGGGATTTGGCGCAAGGTGTGGAACATATCGGCAAAGAAGATGTGGCGTGGTCATACGCCGCCACTTTCTTTTGGGTCGGGTCGGGGCTGATACTGTTCCCGTTCATTCTCAACAAGATGCCCGCCGAAACAGTGGGTATCTGGAATATCTTCCAGACCATCACGGTGATGGTTGCCATTCTGGATTTCGGTTTCCAGCCGTCGTTTGCCCGCAATTTGAGTTACATATTCAGCGGTGTGAAAAGCCTTCGGAAAGAGGGTGTCGCGGCATTGGAGAATGCAAGAAACGGAAAGGAGAAAGACATTGAGGATAAGTCCGTAGTGGATTACGGTCTGCTGCAAGGCACGCTGGTGGCGATGCAATGGCTGTTCCGCATCATCTCGCTGACAGCGTTCTTACTGCTTGCCACAGCGGGTACGGCATATTTCCTTTATATCCTCGGCAAGTACAGTGGCGACCGCACAGACGCGATTGCGGGTTGGATACTCCTGATTATTCTGAACTGCTACGACCTGTACACGCTGTACTACGATGCACTACTGAAAGGCAAGGGATATGTGCGCCGCAGCCAGCAGATAATGATACTGAGCCAGGCGGTATATGTTCTTCTGGCTATCGGTCTTATCTACGCGGGGCTTGGTTTGAGCGCGATTGTGGCATCGCGTATTGTTTCCATCGTTATCCGTCGTACGCTGTCACGCCGCATATTTTTCACCCGCGAGATGCGCGAAGCGTTACGCGGTGTGGAGGCACACGACTCCAAGGAGATTATGCACGCCATCTATCCGAATGCCGTGAAAATCGGGCTGACGCAGCTGGGCAGTCTGGCGGTAAACAAGTCGGCAATGCTGATCGGAGCCGCTTTCCTAACGTTGGAAGAGGTTGCAAGTTATGGCATAACATTGCAACTGCTTGAGATACTGTGCAACTGTTCCACCGTACCTTACCGTGCCTTCTCTCCAAAACTGGCACAATGCCGCGCGAAGAAGGATATGGCAGGGCTGCGTCACTACTACATAATCTGTGAGGCTATCCTGTTGGGAATATGGATAATTGGCGGAAGCGCCTCTGTGCTTTTCGGAGACTATGCATTGCGCCTGATCAACAGTCAGACGTTCTTCCTCCCCACTGCGATGTTTGCCGTGATGGTGGGTTTTCACATGCTGGAGGACAATCAGGTGATGGCAAGCGGATTCATCATGTCCGACAATCGGATTCCGTTCTTTATTACCTCGCTGTTGAGCGGTGCGGCCACGGTGTTACTGTTGTGGCTGTTCCTTGATGTGCTGGGATGGGGCGTATGGGGTATGATTCTCGCTCCAGGCATTGCCCAGTTGGCTTACCAGGACTGGAAATGGCCGGGCGTGATACTCAAAGAGCTGTTTGTCGGGCACAAACAAGGCGAAACTAACGTATAGTAGTAGATGTCCAAAGGCATTGAAGACATAGGAAAAACCGATGTGGTGTGGTCGTATCTGGCAACCGTCTTTCTGATTGGTGCGGGGGTTATCCTGCTGCCTTTCATCCTCAACAAGATGCCTGCGGAAGCGGTAGGGATATGGAACATCTTCACCGTCATCATCATGCTGGTCAATATACTCGATTTCGGATTCAGTCCGTCGTTCGCAAGGAATCTGAGTTACATTTTCTCTGGAGCGAAGGAACTGCAGAAGGAGGGTGTCCGTCAGGTCAGCGACGGGGAGGTGGACTACGGCCTGCTGAAAGGCACACTGACTGCGATGCGGCGTTTCTATCTTTGGATAGCTATCGCGTGTTTCGGTCTGCTGGCTACTGCCGGAACGGCATACTTTGCGTATATACTTCGTAAATACACCGGCGATAAGACGGATGCAATGATAGCGTGGCTGCTGCTGATAGCCATCAACTGCTACAATCTCTATACGTTGTACTATGACGCGCTGCTGTTGGGCAAGGGTTACATCAAACGCAACCAGCAGATTATCATAGTAGCACAAGGAACGTATCTGATTCTTGCCATCGGTCTCATATATGCAGGGTTGGGCTTGAGCGCCATAGTGGGTGCACAACTGGTTGCCACCGTGGTAAGACGCATTTTGGCGTACCGCACTTTCTTCACCCGGGAGATGCGGGCATCTTTAAAGGAGGCACAGGAGCAGGATGCAAGGGAGATTCTGCGAGTTATCTATCCGAATGCGGTCAAAGTTGGTCTGACGCAGTTGGGGGCGTTCGCCATCAACAAGTCGGCGGTGCTGATCGGTTCGGTGTACCTGAGTCTGGAAGCGGTGGCGTGCTACGGCATCACGCTCCAGGTGATGGACGTACTGACACGTTGCGCCACCGTTCCATACCGGTCGTTTATTCCCAAACTGGCCCAAGCGCGCGCAGAGAACGACATAGAACAGCTCCGACGATACTACAAAATCAGTGCTTTCTGCATTCTGGGTACGTACATAGCGGGCAGTCTGGTATGGATTGGTTTCGGTGATGTGGCTCTCCAGCTGATTCACAGCGAAACAAGTTTTGTACCGTTGGCGATGCTGGTGGCAATACTGGTCATCCGTTACCTTGAGGACAACCATGCCATGTCGGCGGGTTTCATAATGGCAGACAACAAGATACCGTTCTTCATCCCGTCGCTTGTTAGCGGGGCGGTAACACTGGTGCTGTTGTTCGTCTTCCTCGGACCGCTTCATTCGGGCATGTGGGGACTGATACTGGCGGGCGGCATCGCACAGGCGGCATATCAAAACTGGAAATGGCCCACAATGGTTATACGTGAGCTTTGGAGCGGAAGATGATGAGTACGGCATGGAACATATTGATTCTTTGCGTTTATTTGGTAGAAGTAATCCTGCTTGCACAAGCGGATCGCCAATTATGGGGCACGCTCTTCACTCCGCTTAATGCTTTGTCATTGCCATTCACTGCAATTTTGTTTCTTACATTATGTATGCCATCCTCCTTGGGATTTGTACCATTTTACTATCCCTGTCTTCTGATATGGATGGGCGGATTGGCTCTGATGGCTATCCCCAGTTGGCTGTTAGGATATGTTTCTTATAAAAAGCACGGAGCAGCGCAATACAACTTCAATTCAATAGAGAACGAACGCATATTACTGATTGTCACCTTTCTTCTCATCGTTCCATTTGTCTTTCGCCTGCGGGAAATGACAGCCACATCGTTAGAATCATTCGGTTCAGATGAGTTCGGTGAGCAGTTCGCCATTTACGGATTCTTCGGACACCTGCTGATTTTTCTCAGTGCGTGCTCCATTCTTTGTTTCTCTTGTATCCGGAAGGGGAATCGGTTATTTCCCATCGCCGCTATTGTTCTAGTAGCCGCATTGGCTTTTGTCAATCAAGTGAAGAGCTGGGTCATCATCCCTCTTCTGGCAGGCTTGTGGCTATGTCTTATGACGAACCGAATACGACTGAGCATCAAACTGATCATTCTGGTATTTATCGGCGGACTTTTTCTGTTTGTGGCGAGTTATCTGGTCATATTCATCTTGGGTGCAGGCGCTGAATATAATGCCAATATGGGAGAGTACATCGGTCAACATGCGCTTCACTATCTGTGCAGCGGAATATTGGGTTTGAGTGAGGACATACGCCAGGGAATATTGGAAACCGCTGATCCTGACAAGTTATTCGCTCCTTTTATCAATCTCGCGCATTTCTTTACTGGCGAAGAATATATCGTTCCGACCAATCCAGAGTATTTAACAATCAACACAATAACAGCACGAGATGACAATGTTCGCACGTTTTTCGGCACAATATATGTCAACTGCTCTCCGTGTTTGTTTGGGCTGATTGTCGTTTTATGGAGCTTTTTCTTGTACACCATCCGTATTCTGTCGCTGCGTACCCGCTCGATGTATTTTGCAGCAATGGACGCATGGTTTTGTTCATTATTATGCATGGGGTGGTTCGAGTATTATTTCTTTCACGTCACAACCTACGAAATCCCAATATTTCTTTGTCTTATCTATATAATTCACAAGCTGTCTGCATCCAAACAAAATGGTAACGATTGTATTGCTCAATTATAATGGCTGGCGTGACACAACGGAGTGTCTTGAGTCGCTGCTAAAGCAGACGACCGTGGAATGGCGTGCCATCGTGGCAGACAACGGGTCAGAAGACGATTCGTTAGTACAATTGGAACGCTGGACAACGGACCGGAAAGCCGACAAGACGGTACGTATACTGCTACTGGGGGAGAACTACGGATTTGCAAAAGGCAATAACAAGGCTATAGAAGCCATACGTAACGAGCAGACGGACTATTACTGGATTCTGAATAACGATACCGTAGTCGAGCCTGATTGTCTGGAAAAGATGGTGCGCTATATGGATACACATCCGGATATAACCGCCCTGACACCAGCTATATGCCTGTACGACCAGCGCGATTGTCTGTGGAACGCCGGAGGCAGATTGGTCTTTGGCGGACGGAGATATTACGGTTCGTTACAGCCATATTCTACAATCAAAGGGATAAGTGTGCTGCCTATTACATTCATCACCGGATGTGCCCTATTGGTAAGGAAAGAATCAGTAACACATAAAGCACTCTTCACAGAACGTTTTTTCTTCGGAGAAGAGGATTTCGACTTTTCACTTCGTATGCAGGCAGAAGGCAGGAAGATGGTATGCCTGCACGATGCCGTCATCTATCACAAAGTAAGCGCTACCATTGGTCAGGAATGGAATTACAACAAACTGTTCATCCACACGATGAATCGTGCCATCAATCTCAAATCGCACTACTCCCCATTGAAGTATACGCTTTGGAGATTGCTCTATTTTCCTTACACCCGCTGGCGTTTCCTGACCGGATTGAACAGGAAGGAGCAAAATCGTTTTATGGAGCTTTTACGGCAGGAATGTGCCGCAAATGAGGGAGTAAGTAAAAGCCTATACGAGAAATACATTCACTTCCGTTTCAGGGATGATGCATAAAATGGTCATATTGTTACGCAGTATGTACGGCTATCTGATTAAGTGGCTGTACGATCTGAAGCTGCTTCGCATTCCTACACTGGGGGAGCGTGAGCAATCGGATGTGATTGTGTCACTCACGAGTTACGGGCGTCGTGTAAAACGGGGAGTGGTGTGTTACAGTGTTTATTCCATTCTGCGTCAGACACTGCAACCCAAACGTATCATTCTTTGGCTCAGCGAGACAGAATGGAACGACACAAATCTGCCGGAAAGCGTGGCGGCATTATGCGACAAGGGCGTGGAGATACGTTACTGCGAAGATTGGAATTCCTATAAGAAACTGCTGCCTACCTTACAACTCTGTCCGGACGATACCGTCATCACGACAGACGATGACCTGATCTATCCTAAAGAACTCATTTCCGAATTATCAAGGGCACATTCCCTATACCCTCAAGCGATAGTAGCGCCATATATGTATGTTCCCATCCGCGATGACAAGGGATATGCCCCATATCTCTCCTGGCCTTTTGACACACCCGACACGCCTGTAACCGAAGATTTTATTATGGGCGGTACCGGTTGTCTGTATCCTCCCCACAGTTTGAGGGAAGAGATGTTGGACTACACACTTGCCCTGCAATATGCCCCCCTTGCCGATGACGTATGGTTTTGGGCTGCGGGGATTGCAAACGGCACAAAAAAATACCGGACGAACTGGTGCTATCCTATGCTGTCGTTTGATGCGATTTACCAGTACCTGCACCGTGGCAGCGCGCTACAGCACAGCAATGTGAAAGGGAACGTGCTGACGAATGATATGCAGATTGCCGCCACAATGAAATACATAAAAGAGCGATATGGAGTTGGTTAGTATCATCATGCCTGCATACAACTGCGGACGGTTTATCGCCGAGTCCATACGCAGCGTTCTGTCGCAGACTTACACTCAATGGGAATTGCTCATTGCAGATGATTGTTCGACAGACAATACAGCGGATGTCGTTGCTTCTTTCAATGACCAGCGCATACATTATCTGCGCAACAACAAAAATATAGGAGCAGCGGAGACCCGCAATGAGGCACTTCGGATAGCAAAGGGGCGCTATATCGCATTCCTGGACGCAGACGACCTTTGGATGCCGACCAAATTAGATCACCAGATTGCCTTTATGCAAAAGTATGGTTATGCTTTTACTTTTACCGACTATCAAATCATTAACGAAGACGGCTCTCTGACAGGGAAAACACTAAAAATGCCTTCCTCCCTGACTTACCGGCAGTACTGCTGCAACACAGCAATCGGTTGTCTGACTGTGGTGACAGACAGAAAGCAAACTGGAGATTTCCTCATGCCTGACATCAGAAGCAGCCACGATATGGCGTTATGGTTACAGATAATGAAACGCGGTTTTACAGCATATTCCCTTCCTGAATGTCTAGGTTCCTACCGGCTTGTATCAACTTCCAATACGGCAAAAAAATGGAAAGCCGCCAAAGACGTTTGGCGTGTGTATCGCAAGCTGGAAGGAATAGATGTCATCAATGCTTCATTCTGCTTTTGCAGTTATGCCTGGCATGCCATATTAAAACGACTATGAACGAACAATACCGTCTATATAAGCACGCATGGATATACGATGAAGCGCCCCATACGGAGCAGGTCTTATCCGATGAGCAAATGCGGTCACTGCTGCACAAAGGCGGATGGATGGTGCGTAACACTTATGATTTCGACACACCCAATCACACGGCCTTCTGGTATGTAATCAAAGACTGTTTCGGCGGAATGGAGGAACTGAGCACCAAAACACGCAACCAGGTACGGCGCGGTATGGCACATTATACCGTGCAGCAGATATCAAAAGAGGAGATGCTGGCAAAAGGCTATCCCATATACTGCGCAGCGACTGCATCCTACAAAACAACCGCAACGACACCGACACTAACGGAATACCAACGCCGGATCACGGAAACCGACAACGATATCGAATATTGGGGGGCTTACAACCATAACAATGACCTGGTCGCCTTTTCGATTAACAAGACGGGAGCAGACTATTGCAACTATCAGACCCTCAAATCCATACCGACGGACATGAAGAACTATGTCTATTATGCGCTGATATATACGATGAACAGGCATTATCTTCAGGAACGCCGAATGGGATATGTGTTGGACGGGGCACGAAGTGTTACGGAACATTCCAACATACAACCATTTCTGGAAGAGAAATTCAATTTTCGGAAAGCATACTGTCATTTGCGTATTAGTTATATTTGGTGGTTTGGGATCATAGTGAAGTGTCTGTATCCTTTTGGCAGAATTATCAAGATACCACAAATCCGGGCTGTGCTGTCAATGCACGGTATGCAGAATCAAGAATGAAAGCGCTCAAATACATATTCGACCGTATGACGGCATTGACGGGCATACTGTGTCTGTGGCCGGTGCTGCTCATTGTGGCCATTCTCATCCGTGTGAAGATGCCCGGCGAACCGGTTCTCTTCACCCAGCAGCGCGTAGGCAAGGACGGACGGCTGTTCACCATGTACAAGTTCCGCACGATGACCACCGACCATCACGGCTCATCGGTTTCCGTTGCAGGCGAGAGCCGTATCACACCGCTGGGCGGCATCCTGCGACGCTACAAACTGGACGAACTGCCCGAACTATGGAACGTGCTCATAGGTGACATGTCGTTCGTAGGACCGCGGCCGGACGTCCCAGGCTACGCCGACCGACTGACCGGCGAAGACCGACAGATACTGCAACTCCGACCCGGCATCACCGGTCCCGCCTCACTCAAATACCGCAACGAGGAAGAACTGCTGGCAACAGTAGATGACCCCATAGCATACAACGACAACACAATCTATCCCGACAAAGTGCGGCTGAACAAATACTACCTGACCCACTACTCGTTTGCCAAAGACCTGCAGATGATTGTCTGCACCGTTCTCGGCAGACACATGACATACAACAACGAAACGATATAAACGACAGACACATTATGGCATCCAAACGCATCTATCTATGCCTTGCGCACATGAGCGGCAACGAGCAGAAATATATCCAAGAGGCATTCTACACCAACTGGGTTGTTCCTTTGGGACCGAATGTGGACGGATTCGAGCAAGACCTGCAACTGTTTGCCGGTGAAAACAAGCATGTGGTGGCTCTCTCATCCGGCACAGCGGCCGTTCATCTGGCACTGGTGGCTTGCGGTGTCGGCCCGGGCGATGAAGTGTGCGTGCAGTCGTTCACCTTCTGCGCCAGTTCGCACCCCATAACATACGTCGGCGCAACCCCTGTCTTTATTGACTCCGAGCGTGATTCATGGAACATGGACCCCGCCCTGCTTGAACAAGCCATCCTTGACCGCAAGGCACAAACGGGACGTTATCCCAAAGCCATCATCCCCGTTGCCCTGTACGGTATGCCCTACCGCATCGAAGAGATTATAGCCATCGGTGACCGGTACGACATTCCTGTCATTGAAGACGCGGCGGAAGGTCTGGGAAGCCGTTACAAGGGTCAGGTGTTAGGCACCTTCGGCAGATACGGTGTCCTGTCGTTCAACGGCAACAAGATGATTACCACATCGGGCGGCGGCGCGCTCATCTGTCCGGACGAAGAGGCGAAGCGGAAGATTATGTGGTATGCCACGCAAGCGCGCGAAGCATACGCGTACTACCAGCACGAAGCCATCGGATACAACTACCGGATGAGCAATATCTGCGCTGGAATAGGACGCGGACAGATGACCGTGCTGAACGACCATATCCGCCACCACCAACACATAGCACGTCTCTACCAAGAGGCATTCGCCCATATTGACGGCATCACTTTCCACGCCGTTCCATCACCGGATTACGAGTCCAACTACTGGCTCAGCACCATTGAACTGGACGAAAGCCTGAAAGTGGCGAATCAGGAGGAAGCCTACTCCATCGCCATTCAAGGCGCTGTGGGCGGCGCTGCAGGCGTAACCCGCCAAAGCCAGACAATCCGGACCGAGTGCCAGCCCAATGACAACGTGGAAGCCCTGCGCATAGCTCTGGACAAAGCAGGGATTGAGTCGCGCCCCCTGTGGAAACCCATGCACAAGCAACCTGTCTATCGTAACGCACCCGCCTACACCAACGGCGTGAGCGAGAGCATCTTCCTGCGCGGATTGTGCCTGCCAAGCGGTCCGATGGTCAGTGATGAAGACGCAGCATATATCATTCAGTCCATACAACAATCCATTATCCGATAACAAGCTATGACCAACCACGAAAAATCAGATATCTTCTCACACTTCTCCAGTTTCGGCTATCTGCCCCACTGGGCGGTGCTGCTAATGGACGCGTTTCTATGCACCCTCGCATTCCTCTTTGCGTACGCCATCGGCAACCACCTCTTCCTGTTCGATACGGGAAGTCTGCAACTTGAATTGTGGCAGCAGACGATAATTGTGCTTGGAGTCCAACTCATCTGCTTCTGGATTTATCACACCTACTCGGGCATTATCCGCTACTCCACCTTCCAAGACGTAATCAAGATTCTGCTCAGCCTCCTGACAAGTTCCGCTCTGCTCATCGTACTGAACCTGATTATCCGCACCCACTTGGATACATACATGTTCCTTACGACAGTGCTGTTCATCTATATGCTCATCGCATTTCTGATGCTGTTCTGCCTGCGTGTGGGTGTCAAGACGCTGTACGAGGTGCTGACACAGAACGTCGGCAACAAGCGCAAGGTGTTCATCTACGGCACAAAGTCAGCCGGACTGGCAATCGCCAAGATGCTGCGCAGTTCGGGAGCCGAATCACCATACATACCCGTCGGATTCATCGTGGACAGCCGGGACTCTGCATCATACAGCCTGCAAGGCCTGCGCGTCTATCCCATCAACGACAGACTGTTTGACACCATGAAGCGGAAAGATGTACACGACATCATCGTATCGCCGACCAAGATGAAGCAGATCAGTCCCGCCAAGGACCTGAAGGTTTTTCTCCGACATGACATCAATATCCTCACCACCCCCTTCTTCACCGAATGGGACAAGGACACCAACGAGCCTCCGAAGATAGGCAATATAGAATCCATCCGCATGGAAGACCTGCTTGAGCGTCCGACCATCAAGATTGACACAGAAAACGTGGTGGCGGTACTCAAGGACAAGGTGGTGATGATTACCGGTGCCGCAGGCAGTATCGGTCAGGAAATAGTCCGTCAGGTGCTCTCGTTCCATCCCCAAGCCGTCATTCTTGTGGAGCAGGCTGAATCGCCACTGCATGACCTGCGTATGGATTTGACCGAACAGTATCCCGACGCCACCATCATCCCCATCATAGGCGATGTGCGCAACCACGAACGGATGGAGCATGTCTTCATCGACTACAGACCCGATATCGTATTCCATGCCGCCGCCTACAAGCATGTGCCGCTAATGGAGGAGTTTCCCAATGAAGCGGTGCGCGCAAACGTACTCGGCACGAAGAACATCGCAGACTTGAGCGTCAAATATGACGTCCAGCGGTTTGTGATGATTTCGACAGACAAGGCAGTCAATCCGACCAACGTCATGGGTGCATCGAAGCGCATTGCCGAGATTTATGTTCAATCGCTATACAAGAAACTCTCCGCCGTCAATCCGTCCTGCACGCGCTTTATCACAACGCGGTTAGGCAATGTGCTCGGGTAGAACGGCTCGGTCATTCCCTATTTCAAAAAGCAGATTGCGCATGGCGGACCAGTAACAGTGACACATCCTGATATCATCCGTTTCTTCATGACCATCCCGGAAGCCTGCACACTCGTGGTGGAAGCCGCCACCCTGGGCAACGGAGGTGAGATTTTCATCTTCGACATGGGGCATCAGGTGAAGATTCTGGACTTGGCCAAGAACATGATCCGTCTGGCGGGCTACCGTCCAGACGTGGATATCCCCATTGTGTTCACAGGTCTGCGGCCTGGTGAGAAACTCTACGAGGAGGTACTCAACCGCAAGGAGATAACCCTTCCCACCGAAAACGAGAAAATAAAAATTGCCCGCGTACGAGAGGAGGATTATGACAAAGTGAGTCCCGCCATTGACCTTCTGATTGAAACCGCCCGTAAAGAATCGCCGATGCAGACTGTAGCACTGATGAAACAGATAGTGCCGGAATACAAGCCAAGGAACTCCATCTACGAACAACTGGACCGATAACGTATGAGTTTCCTGTACTACATAGCAGCTTTTCTTGTGTCGTTCCTGCTTTTCCCCTTTGTGCTAAAAGCAGCCCGCAAGTACAACCTTGTTGACCTTCCTGACCCCCGCAAACTGCAGACCAATCCAGTACCAAGCATGGGAGGAATCGTTGTGGCAACGGGTGTATTTGTCCCGCTTCTGGCAGCAGGAAGCGAAGGTGTAACGGCAAGCGAACGACTCATAATGGCCGCCATGCTCCTGCTCGGCTTTGCGGATGACGTAAAAAACCTGTCCGCGACGCTTCGGTTCGTTGTAGAGATGATTCTTGTCTATCTACTACTGACGATGAACTATACGGAGCCTCTCATTGAATATGACGGGCTGTACCGAATCTTACTGACTGCGCTGTTCACCATAGCGGGTGTCGGTATCATCAACGCCGTCAACATGATAGACGGCATCGACGGTCTGTCATCGGGCTTCGGCATTATGGCAAGCGCCATCTTCGCGTACATCTTCTTCCGAACGGGCGATACGGGGCATGCGTTCCTGTCCTGCCTGTGCGCCGCAGCACTCGTTCCCTTCTACCTGCATAACGTGTTCGGAAAGACAAGCAAGATGTACATCGGTGACGGCGGCAGCCTCTTCATTGGGACCATTCTGGTCATCAACACATTCGCTCTTCTGTTTGGCACACAACCGTCCACAACTGCCCTGCCGTCGACGCTACAGGGCGAATCCTTCATTATCCGCGTCACTATCAGCCTCGCCATTCTCTGCGTTCCTGTTTTCGACACGCTGCGGGTGATGTTCGACCGCATAGTGCGCGGCATTCATCCTTTTCATGCAGACAAGCGGCATCTGCACCACCGTTTCATCGAACTGGGTTTCTCCCATTTCGGCGCATCGGCGTGCATCATTACCACCAATCTGCTGATTGTATGCGTGTGGTACATCAGTTACCATCTGCACTTCCCTGCCTATGCGCAAATGCTGATTGTGCTTGTATCGGGCGTGCTGTCCACATCGGGATTCTATTACGGCTCGCAATGGTGCGAACGGCGCCAAAACGGAATACACCGTTTTCTATGCCGCACGGGCAAATCCTCCCAATTGGAACAGACATCCATCTGGATGCGAATGCAGCGATTTCTTGATATCAACTGATTACAGTCCGTTACTGTCACATTAACCGTCATCCGCTTTATTTCGTTTGCGGGTGCAAAGATACGATAGCGGGGATTGGCAGTTTTCCGTTGCTTTACGTTGCTTACCGTTGCTTGTCAATAATGTTCAATAAATCCCGTTTCTAACCGTTTCACGGTGCAAAGATACGATAGCGGGGATTGGCATTGTCCCATTCTGGCACTATCTGGCACTCTTGGGCTACCATAGTTTATACCCTTTACATATCTATAGAGGCATACAGACACCGAAATCTATCAGTCGCGGTCGGCAAAAATATACCCCCTCTATAATATAGCAAAAAAACAGGCCAAATCTATCACCTAAAAAGCAACTTTTTTTCAAAAAAATGCATTTTCTTTATAAGTGACAGATTCCCTTATCTATTTCAGAGTCGAGAAAAGAGGCTTTGATTATTCGCTCAGTGGAAACAGATGGGATTCGCGTGCTCTACACGCCTTCATTATATATAGAGGAGCTAAAGAGGAAAAATCTATCACTCGCAGGGCAATAAAATCACGAAAATAATCAATATCACTCCGCTTCGCTCTGTCGATTATTTTCTGTGGGGACTCCGATTTTCTTAATGTAGATGATGGTGAGTGTGGTGATACTATCCCGGTACAATCACTTGGCGGTCTTATTTTAGCGCTTCGATCAAACCCTCCAAACTAATGCAGACTTTGGTAAACAGTTTGTACATCAGTTCCGGCTCAAAACTATCTTTGTCAGGAATAAGCACAAATACCTTCTTGCCCTGACCAGCAAACCACCCCGCTTCTGTGTGGGCAGACCTGCCGCAAGGCAACACAAGCACGCAAGCATCGCAAGCAGTCATCGCTTCAATGTCATTCTTGAACTGCCGTTCTGCAAGCGGGTGCGTGAGGTTAGCTTGATATTCAGCAGGCGACCAGTCCGCACAAGCAGCATCTACATCCGTCCAATGAAATCCTGGGGCACCAGATGGCGGATTACGAAAGTCGTACACATCATGCCCTGCCGCTCTTAAAGCAGAAACAACTTCGGAATAATATGTATTCCTCCAAGAGGAAGCGACGTAGATGTGCATGCCTAATTTAAAGTTACATTGACAAAATTGCTCTTAGATTCGTATCTGTAAATGTGTGCCAAATCATTAATTTGACAGGCTTATAGTCTTCGAACAACTGCTTGACATACTTTATCTCGAACACTAAACGGAAATCGTTCTCGTCAGCCATTTCCTCGAACTCATGTTTTGTACCAACACGTGCAACCTCAATCAAGTACAGGTCACGAATGCCCTTTCCTTTCGTGTATGGCATAAAGTAATAGAGTTTGTTCAGCTTTACCGTCGAAGGGAACTTTTTGCCTGTAAAGTAAGCCTTTGCGCGATGATGGGTATATGGCTCAAGATACTTATCAGGCACGAGACTTACCAACACGCTCTTTGAGTCATCAAGATCCCTGTTGTCAATGAGTTTCTTGCGAGCGAGTGTATTACTAATAATGCTAACACCTTTAGGATACTGCTCATGCAGGTCGAACATATCCAGTTCAAAGAGTTGCGGGGGCAGCATTTCATGCCCAACGCGTACCGCTTCTTCGTATTGGCTATCTTCAGGATGCCGCGCATCAATCTCATTGAAGAGACGAATCAACGAACGCCCAATAGCAAAAGCAAGATTCACAGGCACGGCATTACCTATCTGCTTATATTGGTCATTTATGTTGCCCTCAAACTCCCAATAATCAGGGAATGTTTGAATGCGTGCATATTCACGAACAGTCAAAGGACGTGTCTCTGTAGGGTGACAACGCTCTGTTTGTTTCTGAGCAGGAGCACAAGTTAATGTTAAAGACGGCTCATCCATAGACAGACGACGAGCCATTCCAGTCTTACCTCCTCCAAGATAGAAACTTCCCCCCATATACTCTTTCTGCTTTTCAATTGGCAGGTCACGCCAATCACCACCCTCCGGCACCAATGACATCACACGGGCTTTTTTTGCAGGATAGAGTTGTCCTTGTGATTCCGGCACATCTTTATCGAAGAGTTCACCAGAGAAAAATGCATCACGCAGCGTCATCACTCGCCGATAAGGGTCAGGCCACTTGAAGCGAAAGCCTTGCTCATAGATGTCATTGCGTATTGCCACAAGAATCAGTCGCTCTCGCTTTTGAGGAACTTGATACATGATTGCTTTCAGCACACGCGGCTCAACTAATGTATAACCAAGTTCTGCAATAGCATTACGAATAACATCAAGTGTCTTTCCTTCTTCATGTGACAGCAATCCTTTCACATTTTCACCCATGAACACTTTGGGTTGAATTTCACGCACGGCACGAGCCAACTCAAAGAACAAGGTACCACGAGTATCATTCAAACCGCCCTTTTTTCCGGCATATGAAAATGCCTGACAGGGGAAACCTCCTGAAAGAAAGTCAACCTTACCACGAAGGGGAGTGAAATCCACCTGATGAATGTCTCCTTCAAGTACATTCCATTCGGGGTGGTTTCGCCTTAATGTCTGACAGGCCATTGCATCCATTTCATTCAACAGTACATGACGGAAACCTGCCAAATGCATACCAAGTGCCAAGCCTCCAGCACCAGCAAAAAGTTCTACGGATGTAAAGTCACGAAGTGGCGCAACATGGAATTCCTCATCCCAGTTGGAGTCAAGCATCATGCGCACCGGTTCCACATCGGTTAGTTCCTCCATGTAGAATCCCTCTTTGCCTTTTTCGTTCCTGTGATAAGGATATATGCCGCTCTCCCCCCACTTCTGTGCAGTAGCGAGTGATGTTCCCGTGAGGTCGGCTAAGTTTGTTACAGATAAAAATGTATACATCTCTAAAAATTGTCAAACCCTTCGTATGTTTTGAACGCAAGGAGATACAAACTCTTCATAATATCCGGTGATATTGCAGCCAACTCTGCAAAAACGGTATTCTGATTTGTAGAATTACCTAATTCTTTAATAACATCATCCAATATTGATGGGAGAGCTTTACACAGTTTTGCAAAAGCCAATGAATCATCAAACACTATTTCATAGAACTTATCCATTGATACGCGTCGAATATGCTCATTTTCAAACCTTTCTTTATCGACAGTCGCTATCCAAGTTTTATCTTGAGAGCGAGTCGCGATGGCCTCAACAAGCATACAAGTAGCTTTGCTGTCACGGATAATTTTGTTCTGCATCTTCATATACGTCTTTTGAGATGCCGCAGAATTCATGGTGTTGTGCTTGTTCTTCATTTCCACATAAATGTGTTTGTCTTCATTAACGACATCGAATCCTTCTGTGGGAACAGACCAACCGTTACCTGCATAACGGAATAAATTCTGATGAAAGTATCCTATATGATTGTTGTTTGACTTATCCATCTGGCGAATACATTCAGAAGCAACAACTTCTTCCATTGTCCTTCCATATACTTTCGCATCAAATGTTAATTTAATAGGATCAACAATATTCTTATTAAACTCCTTTAAATCTATATTTGCGCTATATCGTTGTACTGTCTCTTTTACGTGTTTGAAAATGTCTTCATCTGAAATGAAGCCCAAATTGTACTTTTTCATATTATTACTTTTTAAATATTTCTCCTAATCTTTAAGGCGATACCCAGCAGGTGCTACAGGCTGACCATAGCAACCACACGCAGGGGGAGGCGTTGCTATAGTTCTTTCGGCACTCGTTATCTTGGTTGTTTGTGGTTTATATGTTCTTAATTCTTTCCTGTTCTTTTGCTTGCTTATCGGTAGCGCAAGGGTTGAGCAAGGGTAGCGCAAAGGTAGCGCAAAGGTAGCGGATGCCGGCCAATTTGCCGCCACAAAGATACGGAAAAAAATACGTCTGCAAAATTATTTGTGTGCCGCGACAATCATCCACCTCACACCATGCCCGCTTTTTCTATCCGTACGGGGTGCCTATTCCTACACTATCCTTTCAATATTTATTCGCTATCGCTTCTGCATCCGTTCTGTCCCCCTACAGTATCGCTTCGGTATCCCATCGGCATCCATTCGGTATCCGTTCGATATCGTTTTGGTATCCGTTCGATATCGTTTCGGCATCCGCTCGGTATCGCTTCGGTATCCCATCGGCATCCGCTCGGTATTCATTCGGTTTTCATTCGGAAACGCTGCGGTATCCGTTCGGCAAGGGTTCGGCATCCGTTCGGAATTACTATAGTATTCCTATAGTATCCCTAAAGTATTCCTATAGTATTCCAGCAGTATTCCAACAGTATTCCTATAGTATCCTTATTGTATCCCTATAGTGTTCTGCCTACGATTCGGGCGAGGGGAGAGATGAGGAGGACGGATGGCGGAGGAGGCGGAAAAGAATGTCTATCGGATGAAATGCCGTGACGCCCGTGCCGTCCTTTATCTGCGTGCGGCAGGATATGCCCGGAGCCGCCACAAAAACAGGGCGCTCCACCGTATTGCCCTCCACCGCCTTGCGCACAGCAGGGAAAAGAACCATCTCGCCGATGGCAATGGAAGTCCTGTAATGCGCCTTCTCATAGCCGAACGAGCCCGCCATTCCGCAGCAGCCCGACGGGATGACATGCACATCGGCATTGGCAGGCAAAGACAAGAGCGCCGCCGTCTGCTCCACCCCGACAAGCGCCTTCTGATGGCAGTGCCCGTGCAGCCATATCTCCGCAGGCATATCGGAGAACGCATCCTTGGTAATGCGCCCCTCCCTCACCTCGCGCATCAGGAACTCGTCATAGAGCAGGCTGTTCGTGCCCAATGCCTCCGCTTGCTCCCTCAGTCCGGGACTGACCAGACGCGGGTACTCGTCGCGGAACGTGAGAATGCACGAGGGTTCGATGCCTACAAGCGGCGTGTCGGGCGTGACAAGGCCTGCAAGCAGGCGGACGTTCCTCTCCGCAAGCCGTCCGGCACGGCGCAGGCACCCCTTGGATATGGCAGCCCGTCCGCTTTCCATGTGCGGCGGGATGATGACGTTATAGCCCAGACGGTTGAGCAGGGCGATGAACGTGCGCGCCAATGCGGGTTCCTGATAGCGCGTGAACTCGTCGAGGAAGAAATACACCGACCGCTTTGCTGCCAGACCGCCTGCGCTGTCAGACCGCTTTGCCGCCAGACCGCCTGCGCTGTCAGATATCATCGGGATATTCCTCTCTTCAGCAAACCCTATCATCTTTTTCAGCCACGCGGAGGTGAGGCGGTTGCCCGCAAAGAAGTTGTAGAGACGCGGCACAAGCGAACCGATACGCTGGACGTCGGCATTGCGCGCCACGAGCCACGTGCGCAGCGGCGTACCCTCGCGGTCGTACAGCGACTGCAGGACCTCGGCACGCAGGCGGGTCATATCCACGCCCGAAGGGCACTCGCGCCTGCACGCCTTGCACGCCAGACAAGTGGAGAGCACCTCCTTCAAATCGCTTGCGTCCACCGGTCCGTGCTCCAAGAACTCGCGCATGATGTTGGCGCGGGCGCGTGTGGTGTGCAGTTCGTCGCGGCTGACCTTGTAGGCAGGACACATCGTTCCGCCGATGAGTGAAGACTTGCGGCAGTCACCCGCGCCGTTGCACCTCTCCACGCGGCAGAGCAGGTCGTCGCCCGTCCACGAACGGAGTGCGCGCAGGTAGTCGTCCATCCTGGGCGTGTCCACAATCTTATGCGGGTTGAAGATGTTGTCCGGATCCCAGCAGCGTTTCACCTGCCGCATCAGCTCGTAGGTCGATTCGCCGTACTGCAAGGGAATGAACTCCCCGCGCAGGCGTCCGTCGCCATGCTCGCCGCTGATGGTCCCGCGGTGCTTCCGCACAAGCAGGGTGGTCTCGCGCGCTATCTCGCGGAAGAGCCGTCTGCCCTCCTCTGTCTTGAGATTGAGGACAGGGCGCAAGTGCAGTTCGCCGGTGCTGATATGTCCGTAGAAGACGCATGATGTATTGAGCCGCCGGAGCATGTCGCGGAAATCGCGCATGTATGCCGGGAGCCGCGCGGCAGACACCGCCGTGTCCTCGATGACCCCTGTGGGCTTGGCATCGCCCTCCATGCCGTTGAGTATGCCCAATCCCGCCTTGCGGAGGTTCCAGACCTTCGCCACGTCGTCGCCATAGACGCGCGTGCAGAGGGTGACGAGACCGCTTTGCAGCAGTTCATCCTCCAGCCTCTCCGCCTGCCTGTCCACCGCCTCACGTGTGTCCGCGCGCAGCTCGGCGATAAGCAGCGCGGCAGGGTCGCCCGTGACGAAGAAGCGCTCCACATTGGTGTTCGCCTTGCTCAGTTGCAGGATGTCATCGTCCATCAGTTCGACGGCTGCGGGGCTGTGCCGGAGTGCAATGAGGTTCGCCTCGAACGCGGCGTCAAGGGTCGTGCAGTGGGCGCAGACGACCATGACCTCCTTTGGCGGCAATGGGTCGAGCGACACCTTGATGCGGGTGAGAAAAGCCAGCGTGCCCTCGCTGCCCGCAATCAGGCGGCAGAGGTTGATGGTCCTGTCCTCCAAAGGACGGCTATCGTCGCAGAGGTCCGCAATCACCTCGTCGATGGCGTAGCCGCAACTGCGCCGCGCGAGGTCCCTGTCGGGATAGGTCTCTTCGATGAGCGTGCGGGTCTGCGGGTCGAGGGCGAAACCTATCAACTGCGCATAGACACGCCCGATGAGCGTAGCCTGCGGCTCCAGCCAGAACCTTGCGCCGAAACGTTGTTCCAATTGCGCAACGCTGTATTCGGCGAAACGCTCCGCCGTGCCGTCGGACAAGATGCCTTCCGCCTCAATAAGATGCCTGCGCGTGCTGCCGTAGATGAGCGAATGCGTGCCGCAGGAGTTGTTGCCGACCATCCCTCCGATGCAGCAGCGGTTGGACGTGGATGTCTCGGGGCTGAAGAAAAGCCCGCAGGGACGGCAGGCGATGTTCAGTTCGTCGCGCACTACACCGGGTTCGACCCACGCGTAACGCTCCTCCCTGTTGATTTCGAGGATGCGGTTCATGCAGCGGCTGATGTCCGCCACGATGCCGCTGCCGACCACCTGTCCGGCAATGGATGTGCCGCCCGCACGAGGGATAAGGCTCGTTCCGAACCTGCGTGCCTCGGCTATGAGCGCACGTATGTCCTCCGCACCGGCCGGATACGCCACGCCGTAGGGCAGCTCGCGATAAACGCTCGCGTCGGTGGCATACGCCACCTTGTGGATGTTGTCGGTCAGGATGGTCATACTTGGTTCTATCTACTGCAACCGCTCGATGAAGACCGGCTCCCACGCCAGGCTGTCGGGATAAAGGACGGAAACAATGTCGCCGAGAATCTCATCGGGATGCACCACGCCGCGCTCCCAGAAGTCCTTCGCACCGGACGGCTTGGAACGACGCATCAGATGATACACCCGCCCCGTCCGATAGGCCCTGAACATGGTATGCTGCCTGTCAATCCGCGCCAGTTCGCCCCGCGAACGGACGTTCACGCCTATCCAAACATCCGCTTCGGCGAAATCGGTCATCGCCTGCTCCAGCGTCAGCGGGATGCTGCCATCGTGCATCGTATCTTCGTACTTGTACGCCGCCCCCGCATCGTGGAACAGACGCCCCATAAAGGTGTTGCCCGCCGGGACATACCACGTGCCGCGGAAATCCTGACCGCTCATAATGGAGGGCTTGTTTTCCGCGCCCCATTGTGCCACCTGCCCGCGCAATGTCTCATATTTGTCGCTCACGGCATCAAACACGCTGTCCGCAACCGCCTCCCTGTCAAGGAACGCACCCACCAGACGCACCCATTCGGCACGCGCCAACGGGTGCTGCTCCATCCACTCGTTGATATACAGCACAGGCACACCCATCTTCTCCAACCGAGCGGACGTGGCGTCGCCCTGCGCATACGTCGAGACAAACATCATGTCCGGACGCGCCGAGACGACTCGCTCCACATCGGGCGCCATCGCATCGCCGAGATTGAGCGTACCCTCCGCCAGTCCCTTCGCAGCACTCAGGTCGGTATAGACCAGTTCGGGATTGCACACCCCTATCAGTCCGCCTATCGCGTCAAGCGCATCAAGAAAGCCCACGTGCGTGCAGGAGGTCACGCCTATCCGCCGCAACGGCACACGCACCACCGTCCTTCCCCGCATACGGGCAGACTCATCCGCATCCATCGCGTCGCAGGTTAGGTAGTAACGTGCCATCTCAGCACCCCTCTCCCACGGCGAATAGACAACCGCGACCCTGTAACGAGCCGAATCATAGAGCGAAAAACCTGTCGCATACCGATTGCCCTCACGCAAATCAATGTTGGCAGACCGCCTCGCGCAGCCTGCCAACATGATTAACGAAAGAACAATCAGGACAAGCCTTGATTGTGAACAGCGCATTGTCAAATCGTCAATTATTTGAGTACACCCAACTGTTTGCCCACCTTGACGAATGCGGCTATACCTTTGTCTAACTGTTCGCGGGTATGGGCGGCGGACAGTTGGACGCGGATACGTGCCTGACCTTGCGGTACAACGGGGTAGTAGAAGCCGGTCACGTAGATGCCTTCCTCTTGCAGGGCGGCGGCGAACTCTTGGCTCAGACGGGCGTCATACAGCATCACGGCGCAGATGGCGGATTGGGTCGGCTTGATGTCGAATCCGGCTGCCGTCATCTTCTCCACGAAGTAGTTGGTGTTGTCGTGCAATGTGTCTTGCAGTTTGTTGTCGCGTGTGAGCAGCTCGAACGTCTTCAGGGCGGCAGCGGCTACCATTGGAGGTATGGAGTTCGAGAACAGATAAGGACGGCTGCGTTGGCGCAGGAGGTCAATAATCTCTTTCTTACCGGTCGTGAAGCCGCCTACCGAACCGCCGAAGGCTTTGCCTAACGTACCGGTCAGCACCTCTATCTTGCCGCGGAGGTTGTATTGCTCGGTCACGCCGTGACCCGTCTTGCCTACAACGCCTGCCGAGTGGCTCTCGTCAACCATTACCATTGCGTTGTACTTCTTGGCAAGTTCATAAATCTTGTCAAGCGGGCATACATTGCCGTCCATTGAGAACACGCCGTCGGTAGCGATGATGCGGAAGCGTTGTGCCTGTGCGGCTTGCAACTGTTTCTCAAGGTCTTCCATATCGCCGTTGGCGTAGCGGTAACGGACTGCTTTGCACAGACGCACGCCGTCTATGATTGAAGCGTGGTTCAGAGCGTCTGAGATGATAGCGTCTTCTGCTGTGAACAGAGGCTCGAACAGACCGCCGTTGGCATCGAAGCAAGCGGCATAAAGAATAGTGTCTTCCGTTCCGAAGAAGTCCGATATGGCTTTCTCCAACATCTTGTGCGTATCTTGCGTACCGCAGATGAAGCGCACCGATGCCATACCGTAGCCGCGCTCGTCCATACGGGCTTTCGCTGCGGCTATCAACTCCTTGTTGTCCGCCAGACCGAGGTAGTTGTTGGCGCAGAAATTGATTACGTCCACGGGACCGTTCTCACCTTTCACCTGAATGGCTGATGATTGCGGAGTGATAATCACGCGCTCGTTCTTGTACAAACCGTCATCTTTGATTTGTTGCAGAGTAGCCTGCAAATGCTTCTGAAAATCTTGATACATAATCGTATATTTTTATGGTTCGTTGATTATTCCTCTGTTTTAGCGTGGCAAAGTTACTGCAACTCGGCGTACCGTGCAAAACTTTTTTACATTTTCTTTCATTTACCATCCCACTGAGTGCTGCCAACAGACGGAACATCATTACCGCCGTTTTTTCTTCCATCGCATCGGAATAATTCCGACAATGACTCTGCCGTTTTTCTTCAAAAACTAAAGTTCTGACACTAATCGGACAGAACGTCCGTAGTGGCGCCCATCGCTTGATAACGGGTCGATAGAACTATTGGCAAAAAATAGGTAATAGGCTCCGTAGCCGCCTTTGGCGGTAGAAGACCAATAACCGCCAGAGACACCGACAATATAGATTGTAGAGCCATAATAGATAGGATAACTTAAGCGGAAACCCGCACAAGGAAGGAAGACTGCTCCCGCATTTTCCATCCCCCCCCACTGCTCCGTGCTGTAAATGTTCGAGGTTGCCACCTGCCACGGCTCATACATATCGCCCGTACCGTTCATTCCCGCCGTAAAAGAGCAAGCAACCGGCTTTTTCCAATCGTCTGACAGAATCACAACGCCAGTTATGCCGTTCACCTTCGCCGCACCATACTTATTGGCGGCATCCTTGCGTGTAAATAAAAGGTAATACCACTCGTCATTTGTCAATGTCCTCCATGTCCTCGGAGCATCCTCGCCTATCTGATTGCATCCCCAGTCATAATTGGCACTTTCTCCCGTCAGATTCGTGTCGGGCTGATTCGTGGAAGGACCGAATCCGTATGGGTTATATGCTACATTTAAATTAGTGGGGAGAATGGACCACGGGTTATAATTGACAGCATAAGGGTCGTCTTCCGTATTGTCCCAACCGCTTGTCGCCCATCCGAACAAGTCGATCCATCCATCGTAACTACTGCTTATTTGTCTGTTGTCGCCGTCTGTTACGGTTCCGCCTATATAGCATAAGTTTCTATCATCGGTCTGACAGTAACCCATACCGACAATATCCCACTGGTGTTCTGCGAAACGCCACGTGTCGGTACTCGCGCGGTACTGCAGATTGCCCCGGGAAAATCGCACTTTTGTGGTTGCACTCACAGAGAATATACCATTGAGCATATTGTCACTCGACCTAATGGCAGGCTCTTCCTGCTGGCAACCGATAAGGCATACCGCCATTACCAGTGCGGAAAAAATCAAAAATCCTTTCATCATCAGAATGACACTTGATTGTTATTTCTGGTACTTTCCTACCCTGCGGTAAACGGCGTTCATCAGCGAATCCGGCGTATGCCGCAGCAGCGGTGTCGCGAGCCAATTCAGGAAACCCGGTGTGTCCGCCTTCCTGCCTTTGAACAAGTCCTTCAAGGCACGGCGGACCAACTTCTCCGGCGGGATACTGACGGTCAGTGCCACCGCTAATCTGCGCAATCGCGGCGACAAACCGAATAATGCTGTATCTACTGCCCCGGGAGCCATCACGGTCACCTGAACGCCCTTCGGACGAAGTTCGTAGTACAGCGACTTGGAGAAATTGTAGATAAACGCTTTGGTAGCATTGTAGGTCTGGATGCCCGGCATAGCCATCCACGCGGACATGGACGACATATTGAGTATATATCCGCTGCCCCGTTGTGCCATCTGCTCGCCGTAAAGGCGGCATATCTTGGCTACGGTCACCACGTGCAGGTTGAGCATCAACTCGATGCGTGCCATCGGAGTCTCTACATATGGATTGTAGAAGAAAACTCCCGCATCGTTAATGACAATATCTGGCTTCATACCCTCCGATTCGGTATAAGCAAACAGTTCTTCGGCAGAATTCGTCTTGCTCAGGTCCGCGTAATGTACCGTTGCTTTTACACCGTATTGCTGTGCAATATCCTGCGCCGTCTGCTCCAGTTCCGCCTGCTGATTGCTGACCAGCAGCAAATCACAACTGTAATCACACGCCAACTGACGGGCATACTCTTTGCCGATGCCGCTTGACGCTCCTGTCACCAATGCCAACATTCTTGTTTGTGTCTTCTATTTGTCGCGGCAAAGATACAACCTTTTTCCAATTCGGATTGCGCTATTGAGGTATTTTTGCGCATAATCCTATCCCACTTCGGTCATTCAGCATGACTATCAGAACATTACTGCCTGTCAAGGTCTTTTGCTGGTCGGAAACAGACATAAAAACGAATTTTCATTTGCCTGTATGGCTTTTCTGCCGTACATTTGCGCGATTTTTACGAACCAATATCCTACTATGGAAAACGAAAAGCAATCCCTCGTAGAGGAACTGAAAGGTCTGCTGGAGCAGAATGTGAGTGATGTAAAGGAACAAGTGGAGCAGGTGAAGAGCCGTTTCTACCGCGTGTATCATCAAGAGTTGGAAGAGGCCAAGAAGGCGGCCGAAGAGGCTGCCGCAAAGGTGGGCGAGACGCTCACGGAATGGGTGCCCCCCATTGACGAGGCGGAGCAGCAACTGCGCGAACTGCTCAACCAATACAAGCAGAAACGTCAGGAGATGGCGAAGCAAGCCGAGGAAGAGATGGCGCAGAACCTTCTTCGCAAGGAAAATATATTGAGCCAGATGAAAGAGATGGCTCTTGCCGAATCGGCGGACGTGATGAGCAATCTGCAGAAGATGCGCGACCTGCAGGCGGAATGGAAGACCATCGGTGCCGTTCCTCCCCAGAAGTCGCAGGAGATATGGAAGCAGTACCAGCTCTATCAGGAGCAGTTCTACGATCTGGTGAAAATCAATATTGAGCTGCGCGACCTTGATTTCAAGAAGAACCTTGAGGCGAAGACGCTCCTTTGCGAGGCGGCGGAGAAACTGCAGGAGAACGAGAACATCGTTGAAGCGGGCCGTGCTTTGCAGCAGTTGCATAACGAGTGGGCGGAAATCGGCCCGGTGGCGCGCGAACTGCGCGAAGACCTCTGGAACCGTTTCAAGGCGGCCAGCACCGTCATCAACAAGCGTCATCAGGCGTATTTTGACAAGCTTCACGAGCAGGAGCAGCAGAACCTCGAGAAGAAACAGGCTCTCATCGGGCAACTCAAAGCCATTGACCTGTCGCAGATAACCACTGCCAAGCAGTGGAACGAGGCGCAACAGACCGTCCAGGCCATTCAGGACGAATGGCGCAAGATTGGTTTCGCCCCCAAGAAGCACAACCAGACCGTTTACGAGGAATACCGCAATCTGTGCAACGCCTTCTACAAGGCGCGCACCGCGTTCTTCAAGGAGCGCCGCGACGAACTCAACGATAACCTGAAAGCCAAGCGTTCGCTCATCGACCGGGCCACCGAGTTGCTCAACAGCGAGCAGTGGCAGGAGAACGCCGAAGCGATGCGCAATCTGCAGAAGGAATGGAGGACCATCGGACCGGTTATTCACAAACTCTCCGACGAGTTGTGGCAGCAGTTCACCGCCGTTTGCGACCAGTTCTTCGAGAAGAAACGCGGCGCCGACAAGACCAGCCGTGACGAGCGCGAGAAGGCACGCACCGACAAGACGATGCAGTCCGGCGACCGCGGCAAGCTGATGCGCCTCTACGAGAACCTCCAGCAGGAAATCAAGACGGCGGAGAACAACATCCTCTTTTTCACCGGCAAGTCCAAGAGTGGCAACCGCATCGTGGAGGACATGCAGAAGAAGATCGACCAGCAGAAGCAGCAACTCAAGGAGATTGAGGCGAAAATCAGCGCCATGGACAACGGCGAGGCAGCCGACAACAGCGAAACCGAAACCGTCTGAACGGTATGGAGATTCTCAGTTACAAGGACGTGGAGATCCGCCGTCACGAGCAGATAGTGCTTGACCGCGTGAATATGTCCATCCAGTCGGGCGAGATGGTGTATCTGTCCGGCCGTGTTGGTTCGGGCAAATCCACGCTCTTGAAGTCGCTCTACGCCGAGGTGCCTTTGTACAGTGGCAGGGGCATGTTCGTCGGTTACGACCTGAACGCCATCCGCACGCGCGACATTCCGATGCTGCGCCGCAAGATTGGCATTGTGTTTCAGGACTTCCAGTTGTTGTCCGACCGCACGGTGGAGGACAACCTGCTCTTCGTCCTGAAGGCGACGGGCTGGAAGGACCGGCAGGTGATGCGCGCGCACGTGCAGGACACGCTCACGCAGGTGGGCATGGGCGACAAGGCGTACAAGATGCCATACCAGCTTTCCGGCGGCGAACAGCAGCGCATTGTCATTGCCCGTGCGTTGCTCAACTCGCCCGAGGTCATTCTTGCGGACGAGCCGACGGGCAATCTGGACTTTGACACCGGCAAGGAGATTATGGAACTCCTCTACGGCATCCGTCAGGCGGGAATGACCGTCATCATGTCCACACACAACCGTTCGTGGCTCGAGCTCTTCCCGGGGCGTCAGTTCATGTTCGAGGGCGGCCGCGTGAGCGAAAAGGCGGAGGAATAGACTTTATTTGCCGTTATTGGTCATACATACATCGCAGTGTCCGCACTGCGGTGTATTTTCTTCTCCGAAGTACTGAAGCAGGAACTGTTGCCGGCACGTTGTGCGTTGTTCGGCGTATGCCAGCATTGTTTTCAGGCGGTGCACGTAGCGCTCCAGTCTGTCCTCGTAGTAGGCTTTCGGTATATAGACGTCCCGTTGCCGGTCTTGCCTGAAGCCGAACAGGCACGCGCGTGTACGCGGGATATAGGTCAGTATCTGCCTTGCGGCGAGTTGGGCAAGTGTCTGATGCATGCTTTGGGTCATCTCTTCGCGGATATACTGCAGGTCAGTGAACACGCCCGGATAGGAGCGCATAAGTTTGGTAATCATAGCCTTCTGTTCCGTCGAGAGGGAATAATCGCGGAGTTCATAGGCGGGCACCAGCAGTTGCACGCGCGGCTGGGTCTCATGTTCTTCTTGAAACAGTATGTACCCTGCCATGTCCAGCAGATGCAGGGCGGAATAGGTCGGGAGCAGGGGTAGCCGCATCTTCCGGCACACGTCGTCCACATGCAGCGCGAACGAGTGTCCGAACCCGCTTTCCAGTCCCACCACCAGATAGTCGCATACCTTGTTATATACCTCTGCCACGAACTCTTTCTCGGGGAAGTTGTCGTACCGCCGCTTTTTCATCTTCGTGCGGTCGTCTTTCGAGTACAGCAGCACGGCGTATGCGGTCTTGCCGTCGCGGCCTGCCCGGCCTGCTTCTTGCGAGTAGGCTTCGAGGCTGTCGGGCAGGTCATAGTGGATCACTGTGCGCACGTCGGGCTTGTCTATGCCCATCCCAAAGGCGTTGGTGCACACCATCACGCTTTGGCTCTGCTGCCATTTTTTCTGTTTCTCTTCGCGCACGTGCGGCTCCAGGCCGGCATGGTA
Organism: Paludibacteraceae bacterium; assembly: GCA_017962005.1. Lineage (GTDB taxonomy): Bacteria > Bacteroidota > Bacteroidia > Bacteroidales > Paludibacteraceae > Colicola. Next base: position 32,297 of record JAGCWE010000022.1, read on the forward strand.
GTAGTCGGCATGAAGCATTTCGGCGAGTTCTTGTGCCCGCTTGCGGTTGCGTACATATACGATGGCGGAGCCTTTCACGCGGGCGAGTATGTGTTTCAGTTGTTCGTCCTTGGTGGGCAGCGACGCGTCGTCTTTGGCGGACGGGCGGTCGGAGCGGCAGTATCGGACTATGTACCGCAGGTTGTCCCGCGTGAACGACTGTTGCACGACGTTGTTTTCCTTGAACCGCAGTTGGTGTTGTATGTCTGCTGCCACCTCGGGGGTGGCGGTGGCGGTCAGGGCGAGGACGGGGATGTGTCCGGTTGTCTCTTCCAGTTTCTCGCGCAGTTCGCCTATGCGCAGGTACGACGGGCGGAAGTCGTAGCCCCATTGGCTGATGCAGTGGGCCTCGTCCACGGCGATGAGCCGTATCGGCAGGTAGGTCAGGCGGCGTTGGAAGGCTTCGCTTTCCAGCCGTTCGGGGGACACGTACAGGAAGCGGTAGGGGCCGTACTGGCAGTTGTCGAGGGCGGTCTGCTGTGCCGTGCGTGTCATGCCTGTATAGATGGCGGCGGCGCGGATGCCGCGGCGAAGCAGGTGTTCCACTTGGTCTTTCATCAGGGCTATCAGCGGAGTCACCACGAGGCACAGCCCTTCTTCATGGACGAGGGTCGGCACTTGGAAGCAGATGCTTTTCCCGCCGCCTGTAGGCAGCAGGGCGAGCGTGTCCTTGCCGTCCAGCACCGAGCGGATGATGTCTTCCTGCAGAGGGCGGAAGGCGGCGTATTGGAAATAGGTATGTAGTGCTTCCTCAGGGGTCATCGGTTCAGCATGTTAGCGCCTGCAAAGTTGCGGCGACTTTTTCATATATGCAACACTTGCCGTATCTTTGCACGCTGTTGTCGGACATAATTGCAATTTAATATGTATAGGAATTTGATGTTTGTTCTCATCGCCTGTCTGGCGGTGTCGTGCAGTGGCAGGGAGCCGTTGGTGGAGGTGGGCAGCCGTTGGACGGACGGCATGTCGGGCTATGAGGTCGTGTCTGCCACGGCGGATTCGGTCTTTATGGAGAGTTGCACGGACTACGACGAGGGCGTGGTGGTTATCGCGCGCGGTGACGGCGGTTGGATGGTGGACGGTGCCGGCGGCTTTGGTTTCCATCGCAGTCCGGTAAGGCGGCAGGTCATGGCGGGCAGGGATTTGCTGGTGGCGTCGTATCCTGCCGATGCCGACGGCTATTACGACGATGGCGTACAGCGTGCGGGCAGGCCCATGCAGGTGTTCGAGCGCTTCGATGGCAACGTGGCGGTCTGTGCGCTCATGGCGGTGCGCCGCTTCCTGGCGGGTGTCTATACCGACACGGAGGACACTTCGCGCGTATGGACGTTCTACCCCGACGGCACGGTCAGCATGGCGTCGGGCATGGCTCCCCTGCCCTATCGGGTCGGCTCGTCGTATCGTGGGCTGACCAATGTCGTGCAGATGCCGGACGGTGAGGAGTGGGAGTTTGTGCTTGACGGCGGCTATCTCTATATCTCTCCCGCAGAGCGTGACGGCGAGACGCGGCGCATGGGGTACACGCCCGACCTCGGTTGGTTGCGCGAGTGCCTTTTCTGTCCGGCGGTGCAGAGTTTCCTGACGCTTGAATGGAGGGACGCCCTGCAGAGGCTGGCGGAGGAGGACGGCGATGCGTTTGCGCGCCTGAACGCCTGTGTCATTGCCGCCTCGCGCAGCGAGGGCAGTCTGTAGGCTTTACAGCGTGGCGCGGAGGGTTATTTTCGCCCATGCGCCCGGCTGCAGGATGCCACCGTAGTCGTAGTAGTGCCGGTTGGTCATGTTCGTGCATTCGGCGCTCACCCGCAGGTAGCTGTTCTGCCAGTACACTGCCCCGTCCAGCAGCCACACCGGTCTGTAGTCTTGCACGTTCCCGTCCGCGTCGTTGTATTGTCCCTCGCGTTTCTGGAAGCGCACGGTCCACGATGCGCCCAGGCCTTTGTATATGCCGTGTTCCACGCGCAGGGTCAGTTTGTGGCTCAGGTAGTCCAGGTAGCGTGACCCGCTTTCCTTGAGGTTCATGTCCAGCCATGTGTACGCATAGTCGGCGGCTATGCACCGCAGCCACTCGTTCAGGCGGTATGCCACCGACACTTCGGTGCCTGTCGCGTTGGCTTGCTGTTGGTTGGAGGCGTGGTATGGGCGTCTGGTGTCTTCCGGTGTATATACCCAGTCTATGATGTTGCGTCCCCAGCGGTAGTACCAGTCGGCGGCGTATGTCAGCGTGCCCTGTGCGAACGCCTCTTCTCCCTTGCACCCTGCCGACAGCAGCCATGCCGTTTCGGGTTGCAGGGCGCGGTTGCCCAGTTGGTTGCCCGCGTCGTAGTAGAGGTCGGTGAACGTCGGCAGCCGCAGCGAACGGTTGGCGTTGGCATAGACGTGGTGGTTGTGTGCGAACTCGTAGCCGATGTTTGCCCCGCCGCCTGTATGGTGTCCGTATTGTGTGTTGTAGGTGCCGTTCACGCCTGCCGATGCGGACAGTCCCGCGTAGTGGAATGTCTGTTCCGCGTAGTAGGTGGCGTGCAGGCGGTTTGCGCCCCGCACGAGGTCGGGAAGGAGCGGACGGATGCTGTCGCCTATGTTGGTGGACTGTATGTTCTCGTTGCGTATGCCTGCCCCGAAGGAGGTCGTGCCGATGCGCGAGGCGTAGTGTGCGGAGAGGGAGGCGGATGCCGTCTGCGCGAAGTGGCGGTTCCCGTACTGCTGTTGTCCGCGGTGCCACTCGTAGCGGTCGTGGTTCGCGCGGTACGAGGCGGAGGCTTCTGTCCGCCATGCCCCTGTGCGGTGGATGTGGCGGACGGAGGCGAAGGCGGTGCGCGTGGCGTCGAACTGGTCTTGCGACCCGAAGCCGTACCCCATACCCAGACCGGCGTCTTTCCATTGTGCGCCGGTCTGCACGTCCAGTCCCCGCCACCGCACTTGTGCATAGACATCGGCTTTCCGGTAGTCGCTGTTGCGGAGTGCTGTGGTCTCTTTCTCCGAGGGCGAGGGGGCGTGGTAGCCCTCCGAACGGCTGTAGCAGCCCCCGGCGTTGATGTGCGTGTCGCCGGCCTGCACGCTGGCTGCCGCTTCGGGTTGGACCAGGCCGTTCATGCCGGCGCTCAGTTTCATCGTCACCTCCTGCGTGTGCCGTGTCACGATGTTCACTGCGCCCGAGAACGCCCCCGACAGGCTCGCCGATGTGCCTTGAAGCACCTCTATGCGCTCTATCAGTTCCACCGGAACGGGCAGGTTCAGCGTGTAATGCCCGGTCTGCGCGTCGTTGAGGGCGACGCCGTTCAGCAGCACCAGCACTTGGTCGAACGTGCCGCCGCGCATACTGAGGTCTTCTTGCACCCCGCTTGCCCCGCGTGTGCGCACGTCGATGCCGGGCAGGTAGCGCAGTATGTCGGCCACCGACTGCACCGGCAGCGCGGCTATCTCGGCGCGTGACACCTGTGTTATCAGGCGGTATGACTCCGAATGGACTTCGGCTTTGTGGGAGACTACCTGCACCTCCTGAAGTTGGAGTTGCCGGTTGGCTGCGGCGGGCGGGTCGTCTGCCGCGTTGTCGTCCGCTTCGGCGGGGCACGCGCCAGCGATGAGGAGGGCGGCCGACAGGGCGATGCTCTTGCCCTGCTTGAGCATCTCGAGGTCGGTCATGTAGCCCGCTATGCGCCCTATCGTCACCTCGCGGTGGAGCGAGAGGAACGCCGCGTATGCCTTGTGGCAGAAGCGGCGGAAGCGGAACGGACGGTTGGATGGATAGTGTCTGAACATCGTCTTTAGGATACGGTTCTCTTTCGGCGCGCAAAGATACGGCTTTTCGGCTGTATTGCGAATTTTTCTGCACCTTCTCGTGAAAATTTGTGGCGGTATGGGATTTTCGTTGTAGTTTTGCGGGCGTTACGCTAATTATGAATGGTATGCACATTGTTCGTGGTTCACAGAGTCCCCGCCGCCGCGAGTTGTTGGCGGGTTTGGATATTCCTTTCGACTGTGTCGTTATTGATGCGGACGAGTCCTTTCCGGCGGGCTTGCAGGGAGGCGGTATTCCCGCGTTCATCTCGCGTGCGAAGGCGCAGGCGTACCTCGGCCGGCTGCGGGATGACGACCTGCTTATTACCGCGGACACCATTGTCTGGCTGCCTCCGTGCGATGGCGGGAACGAGGGGCTGATGTTGGGCAAGCCCAAGGATGACGCCGATGCCTGCAGGATGCTTCGCCTGCTGAGCGGAAGGACGCATCAGGTCTTCACGGGCGTGACCTTTGCATCGGCGGACACAATGGAGACCGTTGTGGACGCGACCGATGTGACGTTCCGCGCCTTGGACGATGCCGAAATCAGCCGCTACGTCACCCGTTACCGCCCGTTGGACAAGGCGGGGGCGTATGGCGTGCAGGAATGGATTGGCTACATCGGCGTGACCGCCATCCGGGGTTCCTATTTCAATGTGATGGGCTTGCCCGTCGAGCGCGTCTATGAGTTTCTGCGCGCGAAAGGCGCGTGGGAGCGGTAGCGCGGATACGTGGGAGCAGTAGCGCGGATTTATGCATGAGGACACGTAGGAGTAGTATGATTTTAGTAGGTTGTTCCTCGACTGGAACGCGACCAAGCTGTACGAGGAGCAAGTGGAGAAAGGCAAGGACGCGAAAGGACCGGACACCAACCCGACCCGCGAGGGCTACGTCTTCACCGGCTGGGAGCCTGACATCAAGAACATCACCGCCGACCGCACCGTGATAGCGCAGTACGAGAAGTCGAAAGTCTATTTCACGGTCACCTACCTCGACTGGAACGCCACCAAGCTGTATGAGGAGAAAGTGGAGGAAGGTCACGATGCCAAGGGACCGGAGACCAACCCGACCCGGGACGGCTATGTCTTCACCGGCTGGGAACCCGACCTGAAGAACATCACCGCCGACCACACCGTCATCGCCCAGTATGAGAAGCAAGGCGCGACGGGTCTGGATGACCTGCCGGGCGCAGAAAGCGGAACAGCCCGCAAGTTCCTCCGCAACGGCGTGCTCTACATCGAGCGCGGCGGGAAGACGTACACGGTTCAGGGCACCGTACTCAACTGAACCTCGCCATACAGCACATCACGCTATACAGCGCACTGAGAGAGAAGGCATCCTGAGCGATGCCTTCTCTCTTGGATATGTGTCTGTTCCCGAAATAGTGGTGTAAGCCATATTTTTTTTGTTTTTACGGGGCGTTTGCCGTAACTTTGCGCGCTATTTATAGTGTGTATGCGCATAGGCAAACGAATCTTGCTGTTCTGTCTCTCGGTCATGGCGGTCGCCGTGTCCGCGCAGAACGTGTCTTCTGCTGATTCATTGAGGCGGAATGACACGATCCGCAAGCCAAACAGTAAGATTACCTCTCCCATCCGCTACACTGCCAACGACTCGGTCGTGCTCACCGGCGACGGCATCGCCACCCTCCACGGCAGCGGCAAGGTGAACTACGAGAAGATGGAACTGACCTCCGCTTACATACGCTTCCGCACGGACAGCAACCTCGTCTTTGCCGCGGGCGTGATGGACACGGCGGAGAACGAGGTGAAGGGCAAGCCTGTCTTCAAGGACGGCAACGACAGTTACGAGAGCGACGAGATAACCTACAACATGCGCACGGGCAAAGGCTTCATCCGCAATGTCGTGACGCAGCAGGGAGAGGGCTATATCGTGGCGGACAAGACCAAGCGCGCCGACAGCGAGACGATGATGATGGCGGGCGGCAAATACACTACCTGCAGCCAGCACGAGCAGCCCCACTTCTACCTCAAGATGACCAAGGCGAAGGTCAAGCCCGGCGACTATATAGCCACCGGTCCGGCATATATGGTGGTGGGCGATGTGCCTGTACCGCTTGCCATTCCCTTCGGCTATTTCCCCTTCACCAACAAGTATGCCAGCGGGCTTATCATGCCCACCTTCGGCGACGACTACTCGCGCGGACTCTATCTGCGCGGACTCGGTTACTACTTCGCCATCAACGACTATATGGACTTTGAGGTGACGGGCGACATCTACACCAAGGGCACATGGGCGGTCTATGCCGCGTCCCACTACGTCAAGCGCTACCGCTTCCGGGGCGACATACGCTTCAACTACCGCTCGGACAAGACCAGCGAGAAGGGGATGCCCGATTATTCGGAAAGCACCAACATGCAGCTTGTCTGGAGCCACCAGCAGGACGCCAAGGCGAATCCCTACAACAACTTCTCGGCGAGCGTCAATTTCTCCACCAGCGGCTACAACCGGAGCAACATCAACTCCTACTACAACGGCGCGCTCAACTCCGAGAACGTCAAGTCCAGCAGTGTGAACTACACGCAGCGTTTCCCCGAAAGCCCGTGGAGCGTGTCCATGAGCGCGCTGCTCAGCCAGCAGACCAAGGACTCCACTCTGACAGCCACTCTGCCCGACGTGAGCGTGTCCATGAGTTCCGTCTATCCCTTCAAGCGCAAGAAGCGCGTCGGGAAGGAGAAATGGTACGAGAAAATCAAACTCTCCTATTCGGGCAACACGAAGATATCGGTCTCGCACATCAAGGAGAACCAGTTTTTCCATTCGGACTTCATGCGCGACTGGCAGACGGGCTTCCGGCACAGCATCCCCATCAGTGCCTCGTGGACTGTATGGAAGTACCTCAACATCACGCCGTCCATCAACCTGACCGACCGCATGTACTTCTCCCGCATCAACCAGAGTTGGAACGAGGAGACCCAGGCGTTGCAGCGTGACACCACCGTCGGCTTCTACAACGTGTTCGACTTCAACGCCTCGCTCAGTTTCTCAACCAAACTGTACGGCTTCTTCATCCCGTCCCGCAAGCTGTTCGGCGACAAGGTGGACCGCTTCCGCCACGTCTTCACGCCCACCGTCAGCGTCAACTACCGTCCCGACTTCGGAGACAAGTTCTGGGGCTACTACGGCACATACAATCAGGCGCTTTACACCGACTCCGTGGATGCCGCGACGGGGCTGCGTATGCCGAGGCTGGACGAACTGGGGCAGCCGATGTACCTCACGCAGACCTATTCGCGCTACTCCAACGGCATGTACGGCAATGCCCCGAACGGGATGCAGGGCAACGTGCATTTCTCCTTGCAGAACAACATCGAGGTCAAGATACGCAACGACAAGGACACCACCGACAAGAACCCCTACAAGGTCTATAGCATCATCGACAACCTCGGCATATCCGGCGGATACAACTTCGCCGCCGACTCGATGAACTGGGAGAACTTCTCGGTGCAGTTGCGCCTGAAGATTCCCGTCATCGACTACACCGTCAACCTGAGCGGGCAGTTCGACCCCTACATGTACCAGCTCAACCCTGCCGGACAGCCCGTCCGCACCAACAAGCAGTACTGGAGCAACGGGCGGTTCCCGCACTTCCTCGGCACGAACTTCAACCTCAGTTACACCTTCACGGGCGAGAAGATCCGCAAGTGGTTCACGCCGAAAGAAAAAAGGAATGACTCAGAAGAAGAGGAAGGCATAGACCCCGTAACGACCAATGAAGACGGCAGTATCAACCACGGTAAAAACGCTTCTCCCAAAAAAAGCGAGGTGGACGACGGCTACGTCAAGACCGAGATACCGTGGTCGCTGACAGTCAATTACGGCATCCATTACACCCAGGTCGGCGGCTTCGACTACGAGCGGATGTACCCCAAGATGGGCATTGTCCAGACCATGGGCATATCCGGCACCATCGCCCTCGGAAAGGGATGGAAAGCCACGGCGACCACCAACATCGACATTGCCGCAAAGAAGATATCATACACCAACTTCACCGTCAGCCGCGACCTCCACTGCTGGAACATGTCGGCCAGCTTCGTGCCTTTCGGTCCCTACAAGAGTTACACGTTCCACATCGGCGTGAACGCGTCCATGCTCAAGGACCTCAAGTACGACAAGAGTTCCAACGACAACACCAACCGCAGGGTGACGTGGTGGTAAAGCGAATCTAATCAAAACACAACATAATGGAATACAATTTTCAGGCCATCGAGAAGAAATGGCAGCAGGAATGGGACAAGCAGAAAGCCTATGAAGTGAAGAACCCGGAAGGCACGGCGCAGCGCAAGGAGCCGTACTATGTGCTGGACATGTTCCCCTACCCGAGCGGCGCGGGGCTGCA
>JAGCWE010000023.1 GCA_017962005.1 Paludibacteraceae bacterium
AACAACGGCCAATGCAGCCACTTGGGGTGGCGAGTTTGCCGTAGCCGGTAAGGCAGTCATCAATAGCGGTAAATATGAGGCGAAGACAAAAACTTCTTCTGCGTATGCGGTAGGAACTTCGTCTCGTTCAAAAACGACCTATGATGCAGAAACGACGGTTGCAGCCAACCGCAAACGCGGTGGTAATGCAGAGGCTTATCCGATCTTGATTATTCACGGCGGTACGTTCAAAGCAACTTCCACAACATCTACCGCGCGCGGTGTATCCAATGGCGGTTATTGTACAATTGATGGCGGTGAGTTTGAAGCGTACGCTACTACGACAACGGCGCATGGTTTGTTTTGCTTGACCGGAAAGATTACAGCAAGTGGCGTGAAGGTTTCCGCTTCGGCTACAGGTACAGCCTACGGTGCATTGGCGGATGTGTCAGTACCGAGTTATAGTTCAGTGCAGACAGGTTTCGCAATGGCGGGTGAATTGGAACTCAATAACTGCGATATTACGGCTACTACCCGTACAAGTACGGAGGCTCGCGGTGTGTTTGTCAATGCGACAAACAAACTGCATAACTGGACACAGTTTAAGGCGGATAGTACCTCTGGCAAATGGGCAGCGACAACCACGTACCTCTATTATAAGAATATCTTCCCCTGTACGATTGAAGGTCGGGATAGTGTAGGTATCGCTATTGCTGCGAAAGCAACCATCAATGGTTGTGATATCAAGGCAACGGCTGCTACCACCACGGCGTATGGTGTGTATTCGACAGCTACTTCTGTTCCGGCATCGGCTGACTCGGTTGCTTCGCCGGTAGTAAATATCAAAAATACCAAGTTTACCGTCAAGACCGATGGAACAACCACTGCGTATGGTGTATATGCCGGTGGTCCGACGACGATTGACGGCTGCGACTTTACCGTGCAGCCGAAAACGACTACGGCGTATGGTGTATATGCCTACGACAAGAAGACAACCATCACCAATACCAAGTTTGATGTCAAAGGAACAAACACGGTGTATGGTCTCTATGCCAATGCGGCAATCGGTACTACCACCGGTTGGGATTATCATGGTGAGTTCGAATTGGGCGAAGGCAATGATATGACCGTGGCGGCAACAGGCGGTGATGCATCACATGTATTGACGCTGATTGCAGCAAAGAAAAATGTGGCAACCGGCAGATTTATGGGCGATTATGCGAATGCGGCAACGGCGCATATCACCGGCGGTTCGTATAAAGCAACCGCGACGGGTAAAACATGCTATGTGCTCAACCTCTCTGCCAATCAGGTACAGGGTGCTGTTTCTGCGGCTCCGAGATGTACCATCGAGGGCGGTAAGTTCTGGGCGAAAGCTACAGGTGGTACGGATGGTATCTGTACCACCAATGGCGTGAATGGCAATATCTTGTTCAAGGGCGGTGTGTATAATGTGAACACCAACATGGCCGCTTATATTGCGGACGGTCTCGAGGAAGTAGTTCTGTCAAGCGACCGGCAGGAATATGCGGAAGGCTATCGCTATGAGATAGGCGAAATGGGTGTACATGGTGGCTATGTCTGCCAGATTGGCAGCACCAAGTACAGAACCTTGGAGGAAGCCTTGCAGGTGGTTACATCCGGTCAGGTCATCTATATGATAGACAACTACAATATGCTTACGCCGGGTGATTATATCCTGCCTTCAGGTGCTACCTTGCTCATCCCGCACAAAGATGGTCAGAAAACGATAGATACTCACCCCACTCGTATCTACAACAGTTATACTGTTCCTACTGCTTATCGCAAACTGAATTTTGCGGAAGGAGTTCATTTGGTTGTGAATGGTACAATCCAAGCGGGTGGCAAGATGTCTGCAAAAGGACAAACAGATGGTTACAATGGTATGCCCACAGAAGCATACGGTTGGCTTCACTTGGAAGAAGGCAGTTCTATTTCTTTGGAAAACGGCGCAAAACTCTATGCATGGGGATATGTAACCGGCAAGGGTGAGATAGACGCAAAGAATGGCTCTACGGTATATGAAATGTTCCAAGTCAAGGACTGGAGAGGTGGTACATGTACAAGCAATATGAATGGTAATAGTCAAAAGGTATTCCCTCTTAACCAGTATTACATTCAAAATATCGAATGTCCTGTTAAGTTCCGTCCTGGTTCGAGAGAACTTTGTGATGGAACGGTGAATGCTGGAAGTGATTATCGTTCGTTTGATGATGTCAAATTTATTGGAGAAAGGAATTCCGGTTCCTTCTTTGAAATGGAATCGACGGATGTAAGTAATAATACATGGGTACGTAAATGGTATGACGCTGAAAACGACAAACAGGTATATGAAGCGAATAGCTCCGTTTATATGAATAGTATTTCGTTGGATCTATATGCTATATTTACTACTGTAAATTTTAATTCGTCAAATTATGTACTGCCTGTTACCAATAATATGAAAATACATTTGTTGAGCGGGCACATGTATATTATGCAAAATACGGAGTTGTTGCCGGGAGCCGAGATAGAAGTCGACAAATTGGCTACTGTTCATATCAATTCTGGGAAATCAGTATATTTATTTGATATAGATGAGTGGAATGAGTTTGCTGCTAACGTACACACATATACGTTGCCATACTCGCCGAGTTGGGGAACTACGTGTCCAAGAAATAGAAAGATTACAAATGATGCGTCTATCAATGTGCATGGAACACTCCAAATTGACGGAAATCTTTACACGACCGAAGGTGGCGCGAATATCTTCTCGACGAATGAAGACGCAGGAACGATTACCTTTAATGTAGCGGCTCCTACATCTCAAGGTTCGGTGTATGTGGCAAATAATACAGAACCGACCTATACTGAGAGGAAATCCAATTCGGCATATCTGAAGAATGGTGACGGAACGTATGAGCACACATCCGGGACAGCCAAGGATAAGACATGGATTTATGAGAATAATCAATGGAAATGCTGGACGGAAACAGGTTGTTATGCTTATGACGCACAAAATCATCCGTATGCGAAACCGGCTGCGTATGAGCAACTGACAAGCGACCAGCCGGATGCTTCCCACCTGCATCACGATGCCGCCACCGGTGCGCGCAACTTTGTCTGGGACGAGAACTGCTATTGGTGGGAGGTAAGCGCCACGCCGACAGCGGAAGGATATTACCTCTCTCTCAATGCGGACAATAACGGTAAGTACAATTACTACTACTATGACAGCGCCGCCGATTGCTGGAAGATTAAGACGCTGACGGTAACTTGGAGCATCAACGGCGCGAATACCAATTATTCTGTAGGTTATGGTACGAAGCCGGAATGGTTGGGTGCTACGCCGACAAAGTCATCTCCTTCCTCCGATTACGCATTGAGATGGGATGGATGGACAGTTTCAGGCGATGAAACGGTATTGCCCAATGACGACCTGCCTGTAGTCACAGCCAACACCACTTTCACCGCGCACTTCTATGAGATGTATTACCAGTCGCTCGTCACCTTCAGGAATGACGACGGTACGGTGCTGGAGTCCAAACTGTGGAACAGGGGAGCCATACCTTCCTACGAGGGCACTCCGGTCAAAGAGGCGACAGCTGCGCAGACCTTCGAGTTCAACGGCTCATGGTCTCCTGCTATTACCGCCGTCGGCAGCAGCTCGGTTGAATATGTCGCGCAATATACGGCAACCACTCGCAAGTACACTGTCACGTTTGTCAATTATGACATGAGCGTATTGGGTTCGACTGAGGTGGATTACAACACCACCCCGACGACCGCGACCTTCAAAGCGGCTATCGCGCCTTCTGATTACGAACCGTACAAACCGGACAATAGTGCCTACTCGTTTGAGTTTGACGGATGGAGGCTGAACGGCGCAAGCAGCAACGGTTTCGTTCAGGTCAAGGGCGACCAGACCTATGTGGCGCAGTTTGCCGAGACGACAAAGAAATACCGTATCTCCTTCGTGGATGACGACGGCGAGACAGTCCTCCACTGGACGCAGCTTGAGTACGATGCGATGCCTTCATACGACGGTCCTGCCACATCCGGCTTTGACAAGCAGGATGCCGAGTGGAACTATACCTTCATCGGTTGGACTCCCGCAACCTTCTCACAGGTGAAGGACCCGCAGACCTATACGGCGAACTATACGACGAGCAAACGCTCGTACACAATATCGTTCGACAGCAACGGCGGCTCGGCGGTATCATCCATTACAAATGAATGGGGTTCCGCTGTTACTGCTCCCGCAGACCCGACCCGTGATGGTTACACCTTCGCCGGTTGGACTCCTGCCGTACCGGCCACGATGCCTGTTGAGAACATGGAATGTGTTGCGCAGTGGAATGTTGTCACCTACAATCTCACTTATGAGGGGTTGAATGGTGCGACCAACAGCAACCCCGCAACCTACACTGTTGAGACACCGACCATCACGCTTGCCGATCCGGGCGTACGCACGGGTTACACCTTTACAGGCTGGACATGCGGCGGCGAAGCCATTACGCAGATAGTTCTGGGTTCCACCGGCGACAAGACCATCACCGCGAACTGGACACTCAATGCAGTTACCATCCTCTGGAAGTCAGAGGACGGATTGACCACATTGGAGACGGATGAACAGGTCAATATCGGTGATACACCTTCCTTCGATGGCGAGACACCTGTTAAGGACGCTACGGCTCAATACACCTATACGTTTGACGGTTGGGCTACCGAGGCGAATGGTGCGAAAGTGTATGAGATAAACGGACTGCCTGCAGTTACTGCCGCTGCAACCTATTATGCGCACTTCAGCAATACGGTCAATAACTACACCGTCAGCATCGTCAGCAGCAGCACGGACTACGGTACGGTGGATGTGGCAAGTGTGGCAACTGTTCCTTATGGTACAGTGATAAGCACAAGCGCGAACACCATCAACGTGAACGGCACGACCGTAATAGCTACCAAGAAAACTGACAACGCCGAATATACCTACACGTTCGATGGTTGGACCAACGGCACGGCTGCCGTGGAAGGCGATTTGACCGTAACCGCCAATTTCACGCGCACGACCAACACCTACACCGTGACATGGAAGAATTATGAAGGTACAGTTTTGGAAACGGATGAGAACGTGGCGTACGGTACTACACCGGTTTACAACGGTGCTACTCCGACCAAGCCGAATGACGGAACGTATGACTACGCGTTCACCGGCTGGAGTCCCGAAGTGGAGGATGTCACGGGTAACGCGACCTATACGGCTCAGTTTGTAGCTGTGTTCCCGGATTTGGATGTTGTCAGCGCGGAGACACTGTCTATGACGGCAACCAACACGAATACTACCATCCACGAATCCGGCATACTGACCATTCCGGACGGCATGACGCTCACGACAACTAACTTTATCCTTAAAGCCACAACGACGACTTCGGGACAATTGTTTGCAGATGCGGCGAATATTAACGCGGCCAACGCATACTTCGACCTCACGCTCAATGCCCAGACGCGTACATGGTACGGAGTGGGTGTGCCGTGGAGAGTGAACGCCGAATATGGTATCTACGGCGACGGCAAACACCTCGTTCTTGGCAAGGACTTCGATATTATCTGGTATGACGGTGCAGAGCGTGCCGCTTGGGGACCCGTGAACAATTGTTACAAGTATTTGGAGGACATAGGCAATCCGGACAACCGCATTGTGGAACCCGGCAGAATGTACTTTATGTTCTTCGCCCGTCCGTACAACGTCATCCGCTTCAAGAAGATAGCAGGCGAACCGCTGGTTTATGATCCTGCTGACGGCGTATTCGGTGGTGATGATGTTTCGCGTTTCGAAGGTTCGACCGACGAGACCAACTGGAACTGGAATGGTATCGCCAACTCCTATCTGAAGCACGTAACGACAGAAAATGCGGTATCCTTCGCATACCGTTACAAGAACGTCAATATGGACGCGAACAAGACAACTCAATGGGAATTGGTGACCAACTTCGCCGGTTCGAAGTACGTTGTGGGTCAGCCTGTAATGGTTCAGGTTCCGAATAGTGGTACGGGAAATGTATGGAATGTTCCGGCATCTCCAAGTCTGGCTCCTGTGCGCAAGATGACCGCTGATGGCGATGTTGATCGTGCCGAAGTGCTGCTCACTGCTCACACGGGTGCTACGGACCGTATCCTCTGCGTAGTGAAGGATGATGCCGAAGACAAATACACTATCGGTGATGACCTTGTCAAGTTCACGACGAGCAACGATGTTCCGCAACTCTGGATTCGCAACTACAAGCACGCCCTTGCGGTTAATACAATCCGCTTGGAGAACAACATCGCCAACTATCCCTTGACCATCGTTTCTCCAAAGGCGGGGGACTACAAACTGTCGTTGGTCAACCGTCTGGCAACGGGCATCCACCTCTACTTGACTTTCAACGGCGAGGCGATTGCCGACCTCACCGAGGGAAAATACACCCTCTCGCTCGGCAAGGAGACCAGCAAGGCGTACGGCCTGCGTCTCGTCCGCGGTCCGCGCGGTACCGTGACAGGTGTCGATGAGGCTCTCAGCGGCAAGGAGAATGTTGAGAAAGTGGTGATGGACGGCGTGCTGTACATCATCCGTCAGGGCAAGGTCTATGACGCACAAGGCAAGTTCATCAGACTGCAATAACGCGAGAGAATGTAAATAGGAAGAATATCTAAAGAGAACAAAACTATGAAAACGATGAAAGCATACATTCAACCCGTAACTACAGACGTTCCGTTGATGTCGGATGCGCTTATGCGTATCACGGGTCCCGAATCCACGCCGCAGCAAGTGGCAACTGGTGGCGAAGATTCCGGCTCGATGATGTTTGATGCTCCTCTCGGCAACAAACGCCGCCAGCTCTAAGGGATACATTATCCATCGCAGAAAAGAAAGACAACAATTGTCCGACTTACACTCTGACGCCTCAAGGAAAAGACCGTGAGGCGTTGGACGTTCTTTCTGCTTTGCTCTCTCTGCTTGCTAATTTCTTGATATTTTTCGGATTTGTTTGTGTAATCCGAAACAATGTTCTACCTTTGCGCGCTTTTATGCGGAAGCACACCGATACGGAGCAATGGGTATTGTAAACAATTAACAAAACAAAATAAATTATGAGAACAATTCGACTTTCGGCGGTGCTGCTGGGGCTGTTGGCTTTGGGAACACCGCACGTCAAGGCGCAGAGTCTTGACTTGCCTGCCCAGATTACTGCTTTTGCCACGGCAAAGGCGCAGACAGATGGCAATGGGCAGGTGGCGGTGGCGGATGAGGAAACCGCCAGTCCGAGTTACCAAAGCGTTAATGCGGAGGGTACGTTTAGTGTCACAGGTCAGACTATGTTCGCTGTGTCGGATGGCGGTCTGTATGTGTATGCATGGTACTATGCGCAAGAGGATGCTGGTTACTATTTTGACCATTGGGTTAAGTTGGAAACGGGTGAGACCTTCACGGATGTGCCCCGTCTGGATTCTGTGCTGAGTTCGGGTACGACGTCCAATTTTGACGGAACGGGAACCCCGTATTTCTTTCCTCTTGAGCAGACATACAAGGGTGCTTATCAGTCTGTAGGTACTTACAAGGCGGTTTTCAAGGCTGTCCCCGTTTATAGCTGCACGAGCGGGCAGTTGGTTTATGCCGCTGTGGGCGAGAACAAGCAGTGGAACGTGATATTCTCGACGGGGCATGCGGCTTCGCTTAATGACTTTGCCGCCCCCGCCTTTACAAACGCAACGGCTGGCGCTTCGTTCAATGTCAATTGGGCGGGTGCGTCATTTGTGGACAATGTGGTGACTGTTCCCGTTTCGTTCACGGCTTCCGCCGTTGGCGATTACACGGCTGACCTTACCCTGTCATCAAAAGGAGGAGCGTCGTTCAAGGCGGTTGTGAAAGTGGTGGTTGAGGCTGCGGCTGCAAATGACGTGCTGGTGAAGAACGGTTCGAAGCAATTGACTCTCTCTTTGGTGGACGGTTTGGCACAGGCGGTAGCAGGCGATACGATTCAACTGCTTCGCGATGTGACGGTCGGTTCTGAGCAGACGGTTGCGAAGAACCTGACCTTCGACCTCAACGGTCGTACCTTTGGCGGCGAGTTGAAAGTGGATGGCGGCGATCTGACGGTAATCGACAGTAAGATGGTCGGCTCAATCCGGACAAACGGCAATGCCGTGTCTGTTGTCTCTGGCACACTGACGCTGAAACGCGGCGAGATAAACGGTGACAATCATGCGGTCGTACTCAATGGCGGAACAACATTCAACTTGATTGACGGCAAACTGACATCATCGAAATGTGCTATATACAACAATGGAGGCTCTGTGCACATGGTCAGCGGTGAGATCAATGTGTCAGCTTCGGGCAATGTGATTGGCATCAACAAGCAGGCTTCCAACGGGGAGATGACGATAGAAGGGGGTAAGATTACCGTAGTGTCAACGGGCGGTCAGGCTACCGGTATTTATTCAAAAGGCACGGTCACAGTGCATAATGCGATGGTCAATGCTTCCGGCGCGACCGCAGTAGCGATGGATGTGCAGTCAGGAAAGGTCGCTTTGAATCAGTATGCGGTGTTGAATGCTACTGCTACCGGTACGGGTTCGGCTGTAGCTTTGAAGTCCGCCGGTACAGTTACGGTTGACGGCGGTCGCTTCCGTGCCTCGAATGTGGATGGCGGTCTTCCTGAGATTGACGGCAGCGGCGTGACTGTGACTTCAGGGTATTTCGTTGTTGACCAGTGGGTTAATTCCTATAAACTGGCCTCCAATCAGGCTGTATATAATCTCGGTGCCGGTCAGGCATACAGGGACGGTTACCGCTTCTACATTGGAACAAGCGAGAACGCTAAGGACGATGCGGTCAGCGTATGTGCGATTGGCGAGACGGCATACGGTACGCTGGAAGAGGCGCTTCTCTACGCGCAGAACAACCCCTCTGAGGTTCTCACCATCCTGATGATCAACAACTATACGGTTCCTGCCGGATATTACACCCTGCCCGCTAACGCCACTCTGCTGGTTCCGCGGTCGGCTGACCAGAAGGAATCGACCAACGGCAAGGTGATGCGTTCGCTCACCACATCGCCTCACGCGGCTTATCTGACGTTGACGTTTGCTTCGGGTGCCCGTTTGGATGCATACGGCAGGATTGAGGCGGGCGGCGTGCAATACTGCGGTCAGGTAATGGATCCCGGGGCAAGTGCGACATCGACCGGTTCGTACGGTCAGATTGTGCTCAATTCCGGAAGTACCGTTACGCTTGAGAATAATGCGGTATTGTATGCATGGGGCTTTGTTACTGGCGATGGCGAGATTCATGCTCGTCGTGGATCCGTTGTTCGTGAGTTCTTCCAAGTCTATGACTGGCCTGGAGCAGGCAACGCCTTTAATATCTATCAGGCAGCTGGTGAAAAGAAGTTGTTCCCTCTCAACCAGTATTTTATTCAGAACGTTGAGGCGGCTACGGTTTATCATCCGGGTTCTCGTCTCTATGCGTCTTTTGCCGCAACGGGTGCAGGTATCACAGCTGCAGCGGACAATATACAGCTTGTAGGTCTGACGGGTGAGAATGCGATGTACCTGATGGATGCTGCAGCCGATGCGGAGAACACATGGGTTCGCAAGTGGTATGATGTGACCAACGATAAGCAGGTCTATGACGTGAACAGCGGTGCGCACCTCGGCTCGATGGTTATTTCTTTGCCGATGTTGCAGGCGTTGGGTATGAGCAGTTTTGACTCTAAGTTGTTCATTCTGCCTTTGACAAGCAATATGAAAATCCACCTGTTGACAGGTGCGATGGATATCACCCAAAGTACAGAGATGCTGCCCGGTATGGAGATAGAGGTGGACAAGGAGGCGACTGTGACGGTTAACCCGGATGTTTCACTTTACATGTATGATACAGACCAATGGGATAAGTACGCGCGCAATGCGTACGCGCAGGTGATTGGCTTTACCCCGTCTTGGGGTGACCAGCCGAAAGCCCGTGACGTGTCTTCGTTGGAGGCCATTGGTGACGCCAAACTCAACGTGCACGGTACGTTTGACATCAAGGGCCGTCTGCTGACTACCACGTCCGGTGCCAATATCTTCTCCAACAACGAGGATGCCGGTACGGTGCGTTTCACCACTGCCGCTCCCGCTTCGGCGGATGACAAACTGTATCAGTTCAAAGTAGGTGCCGGCATCAGCGAGCCGATTGCCACCATACCTGCTCTCTTGCGCAACAGCGCAGGACAGGATCCCGCCTTCGCCGAGTCCGCTTCGACCCCCGCTGGGCAGGCATACTGCTTTGTGGAGGACAAGTGGCGTATGATGACCGATGCCGACCCGTTCGTATATGACAACTACGGCGCGTGGTATGTCAAGCCGGGTGCTTACGTGTCAGTCGTAACGCAGCCGAGTACCGAACAGTCTGTCGGCACCGAGCCGCGCATTAATGCCGATCATACATACAGCGATGCCGCAGGCGCAGGCAGGTTGTTCATCCTTGTGGAGAACCAATGGTGGGAGGTGACGCTTGACAACAACCTCTACCGCGCCACCAACGGCAAGTACTACGTCTTTGATGACAATGATGGTGCGTTCGATGAGCCGCGCTGGCACGAGAAACAGTTTATGGTCTTCTTCAATAATTGGGATGGGAATCCTGTTCTCGACGGCGAAAACAATCCGACAATCTATGAACTGACTTATGGCTCAATGCCTTTCTACAACGGCACCAATCCGACTCGTGCCGAGGATGTGGACTTTACCTACACCTTCACGGGATGGATGCCCCAGTTCGCTCCTGTTACCGAAGATGCTGTTTATACGGCAACCTATCAGGCTACTCAACGCAAATATACTATCATCTTCCTTGACGAGAACGGCAAGGAGATTGAGCGTCATTTCCTCACACGCGACGAGATGCCCGAGTGCAGGAACACGCCTGCCAAGACCGGTTATTTCCTCACTTGGTCGCCGGGTATAGGTGCGGTGGTTGGTGACCAGACCTATCAGGCGGTCTTCACGCCCGAACCGCCCACCGAGTTCACCATCACTTTCAAGAACTACGACGGTTCGGTGCTTCAGACCTTTGACAATGTCAGGGAAGGCACGCTGCTGGCCGGTCTTTATACAGGTACGCCGTCCAAACCCGAGACAACCGAATACACATATACCTTTGCCGGCTGGCAGCCCGCCATCACCTCGCAGACAGCCGCCACTGCGGATATGTCCTATACGGCGCAGTTCACACCTACCCGTAAGAAGGCAGCTGTCACGTTCGAGGACGAGAACGGCAATCAGATAGGAGAGGTGCAGTCTGTTGAGGTGGGGCAGACACCGGTTGCTCCCGATTATACCAAAGAGGCCGATGCTGAATATACCTACACCGTAACGTGGTTGCCCGCTGTCACGGCTGTTGTATCGGCAGAACCTGTTACTTATTCGGCGGAAATCACCGCGGAAAGGAACAAGTACACTGTTAGGGTTACCACAACCAACTGTACCGTTATCGGTGCAGGCACCTACGAATACGGTACTGAAGTGACGTTGTCGCTTATCCCCGCGGCTGGTTATGAGTCCGCCAAGTGGAGCGACAACACAACGGGTGACAAGACTTTCACCGTTACAAGTGACATTACGTTCAGTGCTTCAGGTGTCAACGGTGAAGAGCCGGATGAACCCGATGAGCCTGAAGAGCCGATTGATTTGGTACTTCACATCAACGATGTATATAACGTTTCTCCGGACGATGGTGCGCTGTTTGGTAATTTGACTATTGAAGCCGATGCCAACGGTTGCGGACAACTCATTGGCGCCGAGGATGCGGAGATGGCGGAAAACGGTCATGCGTATTACCGCTACATCTTCCGCGCTGCCGCACAGACGTGGTATGACTTCGCCGTGCCGTTTGAGTGCAATGGTGCAACCGTTCTTGCTGGTGGCAAGACGCTGCAACTCGGCAAGGACTACTACATCATCAGCTTCAACAGCGAGGAGCGTGCTAAGATTAGCGATACGGAGCATCCCGAGAAGAAAGAGGCTTCCGCTTGGAATTTCCTGTCGCAGCAGTCAGACAAGACGCTCGTTCCGGGTCGCTTGTATATGATTTACTTCAATGCGGCGCAAACAGATGTTACGTTCACTATGAAAGCCGGTGCCGACCTCGTTTATTCAACGCCCGTTACTGTCAGCCTGTATGACAACGGCGGAATGGCGGAACCGACAGCTCGCAACTGGAACGCCATTGCCAATCCGGCGCTTTATACGGCGCAGCTGACAGTCGGAACGGTTACGCATGGCCAGTTCTACAAGCCCGAAACCGAAAGTTATGAGGCACGCGAGCTGGTAAATGAGATGTTCTATGTTGGCAAACCTGTCTTTGTTCAGGTTGATGCTGCCTCTGCGGTTTCTGTTCAGGCCTTCCCGATGAATGCCCCCGTTCGTCGCGCGGCTGCTGACAATGATGAGTGTGTCCTCACTATTTCGGATGAGGCAAACGTAACCGACCGCGTTTATCTGTTCTCCAGCGAGGACGCTTCCGATGAATATGTTATCGGTCAGGATCTCGCCAAGGTGGCTGTAAGCGGCAAGGTGGCGCAGATGTGGGTGAACCGTTACAACTGCAAGTTGTGCGTCAATACGGTGGCGGCGGATGAGAATGATGCCGTTGAATATCCGCTCGGAATCTTTGCTCCGCAAGCCGGCGCTTATACCGTCAACGCCATTCAAAGCGAAACGGGTACGCAAGTCCTGCTGATCTGCAACGGAGTTGCTGTTGCCGATCTGACCCGCGGCTCATTCGCGCTTGATTTGGCTCGCGGAACGACCACCGCATATGCCATCCGCATCATCGGCAGACGCGGAACGCCTACTGCCATCGACGAAGCGGTAAGTGGACAGAGCGGTGCGCGGAAAGTCATCAGCAATGGTATCTTGTACATCATGCGTGATGGCAGAATCTTTGATGCGCAGGGAAATGAAGTGAAATAAGCTGGAGAGAAATTTGATGCGTTCTTTGTCCGCAGAGGACGCATCAAATACTCCCTTTCACAATCTCCGTCTGTTAGGCATGTATATTTGGAAACGTTAATCAAGTCTGATATTTTTAATAAGGATAATAGAACTATGAAAACCTATAGCAATCCGCAAACATCGGTTGTAAATCTGATTGCAAACCAGATTCTGCAAAGTGTTTCTCCCGAAAATGCTGGTCCGGGTCTGCCTCCTTATCCAGCTCCCGCGCGCGAATCCTATTCGCCCCGTCAGGAACCGGCTAAATAAAGTGCGCGTAAAAGCGGTCTGGCCGCTAAGAGCGGTATCTGTATAAATTGTAGTAAGGCAAAGACTGTCTGATTTATTGAGAGTCAGACGGTCTTCCTTGCTGATATAAAGGCATATATGGGAAGAACATAAATGTACGGATTAGGGATGAAAGGGAAGAAAAATGCAGTATGGTGTGTTTTTTTATCAAAAAAGTTTTGTCAGTATTGAAAAACGCCGTACTTTTGCAGCCGATTTCGACTAATGGAATGAAGAGAACGCGGTGGCTGATGCCCGGATGCGTATGTCCAATCCGCCTGTCGCAACGCCTCTATAGCTCAGTTGGTAGAGCACTAGATTTGTAATCCAGCGGTCGTTGGTTCGAGTCCGACTAGAGGCTCCACACGTGCAGAAACTGCACAGCGAACATTGATAAATTGTCTTAATACAAAAAGGGTGTGTTCCAGAGTGGCCAAATGGGGCAGACTGTAAATCTGCTGTCTCTCGACTTCGGTGGTTCGAATCCATCCGCACCCACAGATTGCACAATTACTGATATGCCAAGCGGAAGCCTTGTGCAAGCCGGGTTAAGTTTGTTCTGTCAACTCGATGCAGCCAAGTCTCCCGCCGAAATTTGTGTAGAGACGGATATCGCGGAAATAGCTCAGTCGATAGAGCACTAGCCTTCCAAG
>JAGCWE010000024.1 GCA_017962005.1 Paludibacteraceae bacterium
AATTTGCATTCTTTATTCTTCTTGGATTCTTTAGAACCAAGGCGCGCTTATAATGCGCAGAACACTCTTCATTCCTCATTTACTTGAAGTAGCGCTTCAGCAGGCCTGCGAATCCGGCACCGTGACGTGCTTCGTCCTTTGCCATTTCGTGAACGGTGTCGTGGATGGCATCAAGGTTGAGTTGTTTGGCGCGGGTGGCAATCTTGAGTTTGCCCTCACAGGCGCCGGCTTCCGCCATCATGCGTTTCTCGAGGTTGGTCTTGGTGTCCCATACCACTTCGCCGAGCAGTTCGGCGAACTTCGCGCAGTGTTCTGCCTCCTCCATTGCGTACTGGCGGAAAGCGGCGGCTATCTCGGGATAGCCTTCGCGGTCGGCTTGGCGGCCCATGGCGAGGTACATGCCTACCTCGGTTGCCTCACCCATAAAGTGGGCGTTGAGGTCAGCGCGCATCTGGTCGTCCGTGTCTTTGGCGACGCCGAGGACGTGTTCGCAGGCGAACTGGATTCCGGCATTCTCATTCACTTCTTTCCAAGTTACCACTTGTTTGCACTGGGGGCAGCGTTCGGGTGCTTCAGTCCCCTCATAAACGAACCCGCAAATGGGGCATACGAATTTCTTTTTCATAGTGTTGTGAGTTGTTTTGTTTGGATTGTTATGAATTTTATTTGTTGTTTCCATGCGCGATGCGGTGCCACCTGTCACGGAAGAAATCGCCCGTGTGGGTGATAATCTGCATGCGCCATTCTTTGAGGTTGTAGTCCTCCTCATCTTCCTGGTCCTTTTGTGCCTTCTTCATGTTGTCTTCCGATATGACAAGCAGACGGTCGCCCTCTTTGAGTACTGTTTTTCCGTTGGGGACAAAGAAGTTCTCACCTCTGCGGGTCATGATGATACGGATGGACTCGGGTATCCCCATCTCTTTGAGCATGGAGCCGTTGCGCAGCATATCGGCGGTCACCTCCATCTCCTGCGCGTACTCCTCCACCTCCTCCGGCAGTTCGATATCAAAGTATTCAAGTCGCTTCTTTTGCTCCACGTCCTGCGACAGACGCAGGCTGCGGGCGAGAGCGGTGAGCGATGTGCCTTGAAGAATGAGCGAAAGAAGAGTGCACAAGAACACCACATTGAAGAGCAGATTGGCGTGAGGCACGTTGTTCGCCATACATAGAATGGCAAAGATTATTGGCACAGCGCCCTTCAATCCGACCCAGCTGATGAACACCTTGTCTCTGTTCTGAAACTCCTTGAACGGATGAAGACACAGGAATACAGCCAACGGACGAGAGATGAAAATCATCACAAAACTGATAATCAGACACGGCAGCCATACTTCCCATTGCATCAGTTCATGCGGTTTGACCATCAGACCAAGCAGCAGGAACATCAGCAGTTGGCACAGCCATGTCAGTCCGTCGAAGAACGATTTGGTCTGGCGCTTGCGCACGAACTTGGAGTTGCCTATCATCAGTCCGCCCATATACACGGCAAGATAACTATTGCCCCTCATATAGTAGGTGACGGCGAAGATGAATATGCAGAAAGTGAGAATCATGGTAGGGTACAGGCTCTCGTTGGTCAGCCTGACCTTCCGCATCAGTGCAACGGCAGCCTTGCCAAGAGCAAAGCCCATAACCGCTCCGACGATGAGTTGGATTACTATCTCCTGCGCGATGGTAAGCGCACTGATTTCATCCGTCTCGCCGGCAGTTACGATGCCTATCAGCGTGATGGTCAAGATATATGCCATCGGGTCATTCGCTCCTGACTCCACTTCAAGCAGCGGCCGCAGATTGTGCCTGAGTCCCGTGTTGTTTGTCCGCAGTGTCGAGAAGACGCTTGCTGAGTCTGTGGACGACATCGTGGATGCCATCAGCAGCGCTGTGGAGAATCCCACCGACACAAGCGCATTGATCCAGCCGAAGATGAAGTATATCAGTACGCCCGAAAAGAGAGCCGTGAGCATCACACCGACTGTGGCAAGCGTCATCCCGGGACCGATGACGGGACGGATGTCGGAAATCTTGGTATCCATGCCGCCCGAGAAAAGGATGACGCACAGTGCGATGGTGCTTATGGCCTGCATCGATCCGATACTGAAACTGGATATGTACCCTACTCCGTCCTCGCTTATCCACGAACCCAGCCCGTCAGGACCGAATACCATTCCGACAATCAGGAACAATAGCAGTGCAGGCACGCCGAAACGGTTGCCTATGCGGTCGGTGAAGATACTGGCGAAGAACAGCAGGCTCAGTATCAGCAGGATGAGCTCTACTTGCATATATTACTGCTTCTTCTTGCCCAGAAGGAACTCCTCGATAATTTGTTCGATGTTCTCCTGCGGATACAGACCCTTGAGCAGCATCGGCTGACCCGATTTGGGTACGTACAGAACCTGCGGGATGCTCGATATCTGGAACACGTATGCCAGTTCACGCTCCTTCTCCGTGTCCGCCTTGTAGAACACCACCTTGCCCTTGTATTTCTCGCTGAGTTCTTCCATTATCGGTGCGAGACGCTTGCACGGACCGCACCATGTCGTGTAGAAGTCAATCACGCACGGACGCTTGCCCAGATAGTTCCAAACGGTGTCGGTCTTGTAGTTGAAGACCTGCTTTTGGAACTGCTCCATAGTGATGTATTTTACTTCCGCTTTCGACTGTATGGGAAGCAATAAAGCACCTGATACTATCAGCAGAAAAGGCAGAATGTGTCTCATTTGTCTTTCTGTTTTTCCAGTTGGCGGTCAATGGCTTCGAGGCATTCGTCGATACCCTGCTCGAAAGTGTCGCAGGTCTTCTGCGCAAAGAGCTCGCTGCCGAATCCGATGACGCGGATGCGTGTCTCCTTGTTGAGGTTTGTCTCGGGTTTTACAACGGTCATACGAATCTCCATCTCGGCGGAAGCCGGCAGAAGCTTCTCATAGCGGCGGGTCTTCTTGGTGATGTACTGGCGCAGATGGTCCGCGATGTCAAAATTGATGGATTGAGTGTCAAGTGTCATAATAATTGTATTTTTAAAGGGTTAGTGTATGTTTATTTGTCGGCTCTCGGATGAGCCTTGTTATATACCTTGAGTATCTGCTCGAACGTTGTGTGTGAATAGACTTCGGTTGCCGCCAGCGAAGTGTGACCCAGCAATGCCTGAATCGCACGTATATCCGCACCGTTGTTCAGCATCTCTGTGGCAAACGTATGCCGGAAGACGTGAGGCGAGTGCTTTTTGAGCGAGGAAACCTCACCCATCCGCGTGGTAACGATTCTATACAGTTTGTCTCGGCTCAACGGCACTGTTTCGCCGCTCTTCTTCCAATCCACAAAAAACGTGCCAAGACTGCTGCTTTTCACCTGCCGGTACCTTTCTATCTGCCGGCACAACTTGTCGCCGATTGGAATAATACGCTCCTTGCGTCTTTTGCCGAAGACACGTATTTGCTTTTCAACTGTATCCACATCGCTGTCCTGCAGCCCGACCATCTCTGCACGCCGCATTCCCGTTTGGAAAAGCATCTCTACAATAAGACAGTTACGGATGGCTTCCGGATCTTCGGCACCGTCCTCATACTGCGTCGCTTTATCTATTTGAGAGGGACGGAAGAATACGGGAAGAGGCTTGTCGGCTTTCGGAGTCTGTATTCCTCGTGTTACGTCCTTGTCCACCACGGACAGCCGGAGCAGGAACTTGAAAAAGGAGTGGACGGCTGTAAGTTTCTGCTTAACGCTCCGTGGCGCGTTCTTCTTGTCTTCAAGGAGGTAAATCATCCAGTCACGTACGTCCTGCCCTGTCACCTGATGAACGCTCTCACGACTTAAGTCGTTTCCGCAAAACAGACTGAAATCCACAAGCGCGTCCGAATATGCACGCACCGTGTGGGGTGAGTACTTTTTCTCTATGGTAATATATTCTACAAAAGCGTCAATCACTTACGAAAGCGTCAATCACTGTTTTGAGAAGAGAATAGACCGAACAGTTCGGCGTCTATATGGTCGGTTATCCAGCGGAAGTCATCCGCATTCTCGCCGAATTTGATTTTGTCACCGTCCACAATGAGCAGCCTGCCCTTGTAGTCCTTTATCCATGCCTCGTACTTGTTGTTCAGACCTTGAAGGTAGTCAATGCGCATTCCTGACTCGTATTCACGGCCTCTCTTCTGAATCTGCGCGACAAGATTGGGTATGCCCGAACGGATATATATAAGGAGGTCAGGCATACGCACAAGCGACATCATCAGATTGAACAGGTCCTGGTAGTTCTCAAAGTCACGGTCAGACATATATCCCTGCTCATGCAGATTGGGTGCAAAGATACGTGCGTCCTCGTATATCGTCCTGTCCTGGATGATATAGTCATCGGATTTCACTATCTCTACCACGTCCTGGAAGCGCTTGTTCAGAAAATAAATCTGCAGATTGAAAGACCAACGGGACATGTCCGCGTAGAAATCCTCCAGATAAGGATTGTACTCCACACTCTCAAAACGAGGTGTCCAGTTGTAGTGCTTGGCAAGCATATTGGTGAGGGTGGTCTTACCGCACCCGATGTTCCCTGCAATAGCTATATGCATAGTGTATGGTTGTTTAGGTATTCTGACGTTTGTATGTGTTCAGGCGTTTGCTCCTGATTCTTTCCAGTTATGCTCGGAAAACAGGCCAAAGAGTTGTGAGTCTATCTTGTTGAGAACATACCGAAAGTCTTCAGGACGGTTCTCAAAGTCCAGACGGTCGGACTCAATGACCAGAACGCTCCCTTCGTATTGACGGAAGATGAACTCCTCGTAGCGGTCATTGAGGTCCTTCAGGTAGTCAATCTGCATCATCTGTTCATAATCCCTGCCGCGTCGTTGAATCTGCTCTATCAGCGCGGGAACAGACTTGCGAAGATAAATGAGCATGTCAGGCAGGCGGATGAGACTCTTCAGGTTGTTGAACAGCTCCATATAGGTGGTATAATCACGCTCACTCAAATCGCCCCGCAGGTAGTTGTTCCTGACAAACACAAAAACACCTTCGTAAAGACTCCTGTCCTGCACAATAGTGTGCTTGGCCTCCAGCACGGACAGCATATCCTTGAAACGTTCTTTCAGGAAATACGTTTCCAGACAGAAGGACCAGCGCGGTATGTCCTTATAGTAATCCTCAAGATAAGGATTGAAAGTGACACTCTCAAAGCGAGGCTCCCACCCGTAATAACGCGCCAGCATACGTGTCAGCGTCGTCTTACCCGCTCCTATGTTTCCGGCTATGGCTATGTACATCTCCTAGTATAGAATTGATTCCAAAACAAGGACATTCCGCTAATTATGCGGGCAAAGATAAGGAATAATACGAAATAAAAAAAATATCCGCCTTTTTTGTTCCTCTCAGCTATATATGTCGGGACTCAGCGCGGCACATAGTTCCTGCGCAGAGACTCAAAGGCACTCGGACTCTGCTGCAATTGTTTGGTCAAACGGTACAGCCACCCAGCTTCACTGTCGCCTCTCGAAACAGGCAAGGAAGGAAGAACGGGCTTTGCCGCTATCCCCATCCAACCATATACCGCCTCCGCGCACATCCGCGAGGCGTTCCGCTTGCCTTCTGCCGAATAACCGGCTATATGGTAAGAGGAGAGCAGGGTGTTCGCGGAAAGAAGCAGGTCCGTGTTTATGTGTGGTTCGCCTTCCCAGCAGTCAATCACGCAGGGATTACCGCTTTTCAACAACGCCTCTTCATCCACTATCCCTCCCCGTGCGGCATTGATAATGAGCGCATCCTTTTTGCAACGCGACAAAAAAGAAGCATCACACATTCGGTATGTGGGATAAGCGGATTCACCGTTATGTGTCAATGGTGTATGGAACGTGATTACATCGCATCCGGCAACCGCTTCCATCGGCGCACTGACAAATCCATCGGCACTGCGTAGCGGGTCGCAAAGAACAACCCGCAGTCCTTTCCTCTCTGCCATACGCGCTACGAGGCTTCCCACATGTCCGGCTCCTACAATCCCGATTGAACGAAAGTTCCTGCCCATAGCGTGTCCGCAATGGCGCAACGCCTCCTCCACATAGTCACAGACTGCTTGTGCGTTGCAGCCCGGACAGGCTGTCCATTGTATTCCATTCCTTTGGCAATAGGCAGTATCAATATGGTCATAGCCGATGGTGGCGGTGGCGATGAACCTCACCCGCGAACCGTCCAGCAGTGCGGCGTCGCATCGCGTGCGCGTGCGCACAACCAATATGTCCGCATCACGGACAGCGGCGGCGGTTATCTCCTCTGGCGGAAGACGTACAATTTCGGCGAAAGTGTCGAACACGCCTTCCAAAAAGGGAATATACTTGTCAATGACAATCCTGTACACGGGTCAGTACTGTATGTTGTCTATCAGACGTACCTTGCCGCAATACACGGTGACACAGCCGATGGCGTTGGCGAACGTGTCAGTGGGCAGCAATGTGGTCTTGTCCACTATCTCATAGTACTCTGTTTCCAGCCCTTCCACACTGTTGATAGTGTCCGCCACTCTCTTCTCCACCTCCTTGACGCTTTCCGTTTTCGCCCAGTCCAGACTGTCTTTCAGCGTGCGGGAGATGGCAACTGCCGTGTTTTTCTCCTCTGCGCTGAGGCGTTCGTTGCGGCTGGAAAGAGCCAGACCGGATGCCTCGCGGACAATAGGGCAACCTATTATCTGCAGTTTCCCGAACGTGCCCGCCAGCGCGCTGCGCTCCACCATGAAACGGATAATTGCCAGTTGCTGGAAGTCCTTCTCGCCGAAGTATGCCCTGTCGGGACGGACAAGGTAGAACAGACGGCTGACCACCTGCACCACGCCGTTGAAATGACCGGGACGCATCTTGCCCTCCATCACCTTGTCAAGGCCGTTGAAATCGAACTCAAACGTCTCATTCATCTCCTCGGCGGAATACATCTCCTCCGGAGTGGGAGCAAAGACATAGTGAGCACCGATGGATTCCAGCAGTTCCGCGTCACGCTGCAGGTTGCGCGGATACAGAACCAGATCCTCCTTGTTGTTGAACTGCGTGGGGTTGACAAACACGGAAACGACACAGATGTCGTTCTCGCTCACGGCACGTCTGACCAGCGATGCGTGCCCCTCGTGCAACGCACCCATCGTAGGTACCAGCCCTATTGTTTTCCCCTCACCTTTGCAAGCGTCCGTTACACGCTGCAACTCTTCTTTTGTTGTGATTATCTGCATAGTGTATCTTGTTTTTAGTAAATATTCTTTTATACATCTTCCTTTTATTCCCGGACGTTACTTTCTCCATTTATCGTTGGCACATATTCCTGTACGCAGACATCCTTCCCTGCACAAAAAAAAGCGCACAAAAGTACGCTTTTTCATTGGTCAGTCAAATATGACAGCGAAAATGATTACATGTCATCGTGAGCATGCATCTGCTGAACGTAGATGGCATGTTGCATCTTCGCACGTTTGATCTCGCTGGGCTTGTCAAACTGCTGACGGCGGCGGAGCTCTTTAATCACGCCGGTCTTGTCGAACTTGCGTTTGAATTTCTTAATCGCACGCTCGATGTTCTCTCCTTCTTTTACGGGAACTACGATCATACTATGCACCTCCTTTCTTTGTGGTACGCACCGCTTCTTTTGTTTCTGCAATGCGCACCGATAGCGGATGTTTAAGTCTTCCGCCTGACCTTTTCGGGGCGCAAAAGTACGGCACAAAATCCATCCGCACAAAAAAATGCGGCAAAAAAGCGCACTTTTTTCACCCCTTTATGTTCGGATTCGCCCCGTATTCACCCGAAAAGTCCCTGAAAGCGCCTGTCAATCCATTCGTTTTGACACAATCAATACGCATATATACTTTTGTCATGCAAGTATGCGGACTAATAAACCGTTTTTGAGGCAGAATAAACAAAAAACAAGATATGATGAAACACTACATGTCCTATATTCAGGATGTCATCCGCACGAACTGGGAAGGCGAAGCCGTTACCGATTATCAGGGGACGGTCAGTTACACATATGGCCAGTTGGCAGAGAAAGTGACACGGCTGAACATTATGTTTGACTTATTAGGATTGCGCGCGGGTGACAAGATGGCCATCTGCGGACGCAACAGTTCCAACTGGGGGGTGGCTTATCTCGCCATTGCAGCGTACAGGGGTGTGGCAGTCAGCATTCTGCCGGAGTTCACAAGTGAGAGCATCCACGATTTGGTGACCCATTCTGATGCAAAGTTGCTGTTCATCGGTCCATGGGTGAAAGGACGCATCGATATGGACAAGATGCCGCAGGTGGAGACGTTCATTTCGCTGGAGGACTTACAGCTCGTCCGCAGCCGGAAGGAAATACAACCCGAAGAGATTGACTGGCTGATGCAGGAACGCTATCCGCAAGGTTTTCGCGCAACGGACGTGCATTTCCCTGTCGACAATATGGACGATGTGGCGCTCATCAACTACACTTCCGGCTCAACAGGCTCGCCCAAAGGCGTGATGGTGACGCACAAGAACCTGTCCGCCAACGTCGTCTTCGGTCAGACCGAGATACCCAACGACCCGTCCAAACGCATCGTGTCGATGCTTCCGCTGGCGCACATGTTCGGACTGATGTTCGAGTTCCTCTACCAGCTCGCGGGCGGAACACACGTCTATTTCATCACCAAGAGCATCACGCCTGCACTGCTGATGAAAGCGTTCGCCGAGGTCAAACCCTATATGATTCTCACCGTCCCGCTCGTCATTGAGAAGATTTTCAAGAAAAGCATCTTCCCCGTAATTCACAAACCGCTGGTGAACCTGCTATGGAACACACCCCTTGTGAACAAGCCCATACGGAAAAAGGTGTACAACCAGCTGATGAACGCCTTTGGTGGCAGACTGGAAATCCTCATCATCGGAGGAGCGGCACTCAACAAGGATGTCGAACACTGCCTCCGTCAAATCCATTTCCCCTACACATGCGGATACGGTATGACCGAGTGCGCGCCGTTACTCTGCTACGCACACTGGAAAACCTATAAGGAAGGCTCCTGCGGAAGGGTAATCACACGTATGGAACTGATGGTGAACAGCAATAACCCGCATAAGGAGGAAGGAGAAGTTCTCGTGCGGGGCGACGGGGTTATGCGCGGATACTACAAGAACCTGCAGGCCACCGACAACATCTTCACCGACGACGGCTGGATGCGAACGGGCGACATCGGCATAGTGGACAACCAGGGTAACGTCTTCTTGCGTGGACGAAGCAAAAACATGATTCTCGGAGCCAGCGGACAGAACATCTATCCCGAAGAGATTGAGGACAAACTCAACTCTCTGGACGGCGTGGCGGAGTCGGTGGTGGTGGACCGCAACGGCAAACTGGTCGCCCTTGTCTATCCGGAGGACTACTCGGATGAACGCCTGCCACAAATTCAGCAACTGATGAAGCAGATTCTCGTGCGCCTGAATGAGATGATGCCCACATACTCCAAAGTGAGCGAGATTGAGATTGTCGGTCAGGAATTTGAAAAGACCCCGAAAAAGAGCATCAAGAGATACTTGTACAAGTAGTTCCTGGTGGATTTATGGTCTGCAAGGCGGCAAACTGTAAGATTTTTTGAAAAAAATTTTGTCTGTACAAAAATAGGCTGTACTTTTGCAGCCGCTTTCGCTCGAAAGTGTATTTGGGGTTGTTTAAACTGTCGAGCGAAAGTACGGCGGGGTAGCTCAGCTGGTTAGAGCGCATGATTCATAATCATGAGGTCCCCGGTTCAATCCCGGGCCCCGCTACTGGTACAAAGCAAGTCAGAGGCAATGGTTCTCTGACTTGTTTCTTTCATACATCCCAACTCTATAATCTGCGTATAATAGAATAAACGGCGGACGATATCAAATATTTTATAGGGATACTATTAGGAATACTATAGCGACGGTACGATGACGGAGTGCCTGAAGATACAAGTGTTTTAATGATGATGCAGCGGTGTACAGTCGTCATTTCACTCCTTTATACATTGTACATATACCGAACGTCATAGGGGTGAAAGTTACGTTCTTGAACCCTGCTTGTCGCAGACGGTCGCAGAGTGTCTCGCCCCAGATAAAACCCTTTACGGAATTGCGGAAATAGGAATATGCCGTTTTGTCCCTGCTGACAGTCTTGCCTATGAACGGCATCATCCGGCTGAAATAGAAATCATACAACCGGCGTACAATCCGCTGTTCGGGGTAACTGAATTCAAGGATCAGAACTTCACCATCCTTGCGCAGAACGCGAAACATCTCTTTCAAGCCCTTGTCCAAATCGGAGAAATTGCGCACACCGAACCCGCATGTCACGGCATCAAAAGAATTATCCGCGTAAGGCATATCAAGAGCACTGCCAAGGTCAAAGCGGATGCGGTCGGACCATCCTCTGGCTGCTACTTTTTGTGCTGCTACTGCCATCATTTGTTCGCTGAGGTCTATCCCCTGTACTTTCTGCGCCTTGCGGCTGCGGACAAGTTCAATCGCCAAATCGCCTGTTCCTATGGCTACATCCAGTACGCTGTCCGCTGCGGATAGTCGGCTTACCGCACGATGACGCCACAACCGGTCTGTATGAAGTGACAGCAGATGGTTAATATGGTCATACGACCTCGCTATACGGTCAAATAGCGAACCTATGTTTTTCTTCTCATCCATTTTTTCAAACAAGTCCGGAAACCAACCACGGAAACCGCTCCGCAAGTTCGCTACGGCGGACAGACAAAGCCTGAACAAACTTTTGGTACTCCTCACTCTCCGGTTGCAAGGGGCGATGGTGGAAATCCAGATACAGTTGGTGAAGCGTGCGCATATCCGCCATGGTCTGCCCGTCATACAGATATGTCTGCGCGAAACGGGTGAAAATATACTCCACCGCCACGTCAGAGGGGTGCATCATGTCCGCCGCATAGAAGCGGTAGTCACGCAGCTCGTCCAGTAGAATCTCGTAAGCGGGGAAATAACAGACCCTCACGCCCGTTCCGCTCTCCTCTGCCTGCCGTACCAGTTCGTCCACAGCCTCCAGCAGGACAGCCTTGCTCAATTGGTTCTCGTGCAGACCGTCTTTGATATGCCGTATGGGAGAAACGGTAAAGACAAACCGCTTGTCTGCGTGTTGCAACAGCAGAGGAAGCCACAACGATACAATCTCTTCCTTATTCAGTCGATAACGGGTGAATTCGGCAGCGGGACGCTTACGGCAGTTATCTACCACGCGGTCAAGATGGTTAGAGGAAGCAGGCAGCAGGTTATCCAGATAGACCCACGCCGTACCAAACGTGACAAGTATTACATCTGCTTCACTAAAAAGATGACTGTGATGGGCAATAGACACAGGATTATAGAGCGTGCCTGCAGGATTGGCGTTCACCTGAAAGTAGTACTGACCTAGACAAGCAGCTAAATGGTCCGAAAAGCAGGAACCGAGAAAAAGCATCCTGTCCTGATAGCGTATGTCCCACGGGGAACGGGGTATGTCTATAGGCGTTGTGAATTGCATATCATTTCTTTTATAAGAATCAATCGTAGCGCATCACTTGGGCTGGCGAGATGCGTTTGGCGATTGCCGACGGGGCAAGGATAATCAGAAACGTGACCAACGCCACCCCGACATTCAGCAGAACAAGTTGCAGCCATGGGAAAGCGATAGGGACATAGCCGATGTAGTACGTAGCGGCATCAAGCGGCACCATACGCGTGAAATACTGCAAGGCAGCCAGTCCCAATCCCAACAGATTCCCCCATATCATCCCTTTCCCGACAAGCATGGATGCCTCCGTAATAAAGATTCGGCGTACAAAACGGTCTGCGGCCCCCAACGCTTTGAGCACGCCAATCAGATAGATATTGTCCAATATCAGAATAATCAGTCCGGAAATGATATTGAAGCCCGATACAAGCAACATCAGGACAATAATGACTATTACATTCATATCCAGCAGGTCAAGCCATGCGAACACAGCGGGATTCAATTGCTCAAGCGTCTGCGAGTAGTAGGCGTTGCCGTCCTTGTCAAGGTGATTGGCAGTAGCATACCACACGCGGTCCGCCGTCTCCTCCAGACGGGAGAGGTCATCCACATACAGTTCAATACCGGAAGCCTTACTGTCATCCCATCCGTTAAGTTGGCGGACAACGGAGGATTCGGCAAGAATGAACCGCGAATCCGCCTCCTCAAACCCTGTGGAATATACACCTGCAATCCTCCAACGGCGGACACGCACATTGTGACCCACAAAATAACAATACACTTCATCGCCCGTCTTCAGAAGCAGTTTCCGACAGAGCGATTCAGACAACAGCACTTCCTTGTCCGATTCAGGAAGATGCCCCTCTGTCAGGCTGGAAGCGAAACGTGACCAGTCATCCGCTGCCTTCAGCACAATCCCTTGAAACTGTATGTCAGTCTTGATGATTCCCGGTTTGGTAAGGAACGCACGCGCCTCCGTGATATGGGATATGGCTCGCAGTACTCCGAGCAGGCTGTCTGTCACCTCTACCGGTTTCATCTCGTAGGTGTTGTTGTTGTCGAAATTGACCACCTGTATATGCGCGCCAAAACACGCCACCTTGTCCGTCACCGTCCGCTTGAAACCTATCACAACGCACAGCGTGAGAATCATCACGGTCATACCGATAACAATACCCGCTACCGCCACACGGATGGCGGGACGTGACGAACGACTCTGTTCTTCCTGCTTGTAGTACAAGCGGCGTGCTATGGAGGTTTCGGGGCGCATAATGTTTGGCACGGATTTTGCTGTATTACGGATAGTTAACCTATTCTTTGCTCTTATGAAACGTTCGGTTCTTGTTCTTGTTCTGTTCGGTATGGCTGCTGGTCTATGGAGTCAGACTTGTCCTGCTCCCCGCCGTACCGCCGAAGAGGAGGCACGCAAGCAAACAGGTATGATGGTGCGCGAATTGGATCTTACCGATTCTATTCAGATTGACACGCTCTACCGTCTGCACCTGAAGTACGCCCGTCTCCGCCGTCAAAGCAACACACGACAGGAAGAACTCAACCGGCTTGTACTCTTCACCGAAGAGTTGAAAGGCATCCTCACGACAGAGCAGTACAACCGCTTTATGAGCGTCCAGGTGGATTCGCTTCCCCGCCACCGCCAGCCCATGTTCGGGCGGATGCCGCAGCGAGACAGCGATAAGCCAACCAAGCCATAACACTGCCAATGCACAGGCCTGCCAGAATATCCAAAGGGTAATGCACCCCGAGGTACATCCGGCTGTAACAGTTGAGAGCCACCCACACCATCATCGGTACGGTGGCTTTCCAATTCCTCCACAGCAGCGAAAAGAGCATAGCGCAAGCCATCGTGTCTGATGCATGGGATGACGGGAATCCGTATTTGCCTCCGCGATAGTCGTTCACTATATGTATCAGTCCGCCAATCTGCGGGTCACGGGAGGGCCGCCAGCGGGCGACAAGAGGTTTCAGCACCCCCGATGTCAGGAAGTCGCTCAAGCCGACCGCAAGTGCAAAACCAAGAAGCATAAGCAGCATCTTTCTCCATCCGAACCGTTGCCACAGCAGAGCGGCAAGCAGCAAATAGAGCGGTATCCAAATCCATTTCTCACTCACATACCAGAACAGCGCGTCCGCCCAGTCGGCGTGACAGCCGTTGATGGCAAGCAGAAGCTGTTGGTCGAAAGCGAGAAGTTGTTCCATAGGGTTTTATTCGTTCATCAGGATGGCGGTATGGCAGGCGACCACGGCGGCTGTTTCGGTGCGCAGCCGGCTGTTGCCGAGACTGACAGGAAGGAATCCCGCCTGCAAAGCCGCAGCCACCTCCTGTTCGCTGAAATCGCCTTCCGGTCCTATCAGCATCACCACATCCCTTCCCCGCTCTATCGTGTCGCGGAGAAGACGTTTGTCCGACTCGTAACAATGGGCTATAAACCGCTGCGGGGGAAGTGACACAGCACTGCCGCTCTGACTGCGGATGAAAGTGTCAAAGTCCGTCATTTCGTGAATGACAGGAAGGTATCGGGTGAGGGACTGTTTGGCGGCACTAAGGATGATTTTTTCGAGGCGGTCAATACGCATCTGCTTGCGCTCCGAATAGCGGCAGTTGAGCAGTGTGAACTCGTCCGCCCCTATCTCAGTACATTTTTCCACCATCCACTCTATGCGTTCAGCATTCTTGGTCGGCGCCACAGCTATATGCAGATGAAACGAGTGGTTCTTTTCTTGTTTTGCCGCTTTCAGTATTTCAAATTCGCAGTGCTTGGGATGAGCCAATGTGATACAAGCGGTATAAGTTGTTCCTCTACCGTCCGTGAGCAGAATTGTATCACCTGCCGCATACCGCAGCACGCGGACACAATGACCACTCTCCTCCTCACTGAGGCAATGCGAAAAGTCAATATCAGGGGTGTAAAACAGATACATAATCCAACAGTTAGCGAACAGGCATCCCTAACAGGTTGTAAGCCGCCTGGGAAGTGCGGATGACGATTTGTCCGTTCCTCAGTTCCTTGCGGGGTGAGGGATAATCTGCAGTCTCTACCAATGGGGTGAGGGCAGGAAACGTAGTATATGTGGCGTTGGACGCATTGACGGGGACACCGGCGAGCGGAAAAGCGAATATATATTCGTCATTCTCGTTCCACGTCACCACTCTTTCGCCTATGACATTATCGTTCTCCTTGATGGTCAGCCCGCGCTTGCTGCTTGAACCGGAACTGTTGTGGTAAAGCATGATTGTTCCTTTTCCAATCGCCTGCCAAGCCCATGCGCGCTCAGAGGGTGAAAGCGAACCCGAGTTGTTGTAACCGAGATACGAATGGGAAGAAGGGTGTGACAGAGTGACACTGTCATCACGGACAGCCAGCATATATCGCACCTCGCTTGGGGCAGAAGAAGTGTTCCAGATAACGCGTCCTTCCGCATCACGCTGAAGAGGGACAAGGATAGTGGGAACCGTTCCACTGGCCACGCGCCCTGCAGCTATTGCCATTGTTCCATCCCCTGTATTCAGACCCAATGCGTATTCTCCGTCCGAAAGGTCGTTCCGAGTAACAATCGGTCGGTCGGCTTGCAACTTGTAGAGGGCAAAAAGAACAGCATGAGGGGACGTAATATAATAGCGGTTTTGCGGCAGGAAAGTGAACGGTGCGGATGAAGCGTTATCCACCGGCCGGTCAGTCCACCCCATAAAGCAGTAGGTTTGCCCGTCGCGCAAAACCGTGCGCACTTCGTCATCCACGTCAGGCAGCACAATTCCCTCCCCTGCCACGTCCTCACACAGGACATTGCGCTGCAACGACTGATTGCACATCCAGCGTATTTCCGCGCACTGTATGACCGGCGGGTCGGGGGTGTATTCTATCTCCACCTCACCCAGATAAAGGCTGTTCTCGGTGGCGGCTATATGGAGTTGTATAACGTCTTCCATTCCGACACGCCATGACCCCACAGCGGCAAACGGAAGGTACGATGTGCTGTAACCCGTTCCCTGCCAGTCTGCGAACGAACCGTTGTAGGAAAATAACTGGCAACTGCCTAACGTCAGCAGCGCTTGTCCGGCACCCGCTTTCTTGTTGGACCGCATATAGACCAGCACGCTCGTCACCGTGCCCGCAGGCATACCCGTCAGAACGAGGTCGGCTGAAGCATCGGTGGTAAGCCACCCCTTGCCATTTCCACCTATCTGCTGATAGGTTACCACTATCGATGCTGGTGCATCCTCTTCCACCACCTCCGCCGATGACGTGCTTGTCAAAGCAATGGTAATCGTTTCGGCGCGGCATAACAAAGCCCCGCTCAAAAGCAGTGAAAGCACTATTGTGAACGGGGCTTTCATCACGGATTCTTATTTGGCAAAATTGATGGCCCGTGTCTCGCGGATGACCGTCACTTTGACTTGTCCGGGATAAGTCATCTCGTCCTGTATGCGCTTGGCAAGGTCGAAACTGAGCAGTTCGGTGTCCTTGTCGCTTATCTTGTCAGCACCGACAATGACGCGCAATTCACGTCCAGCCTGCAAGGCATAGGTCTTAATCACTCCCGGGAAGGACATAGCAAGGTTCTCAAGGTCGTTAAGCCGCTTGACATAAGTTTCGACAATCTCTCTCCGTGCGCCGGGACGCGCGCCAGAGATAGCATCGCAAGCCTGCACGATGGGGGCAATGAGCGTTTCCATCTCTATCTCATCATGGTGTGCACCCACAGCGTTGCAGATGTCGGCTTTCTCACCGTACTTCTCGCAAATCTTCATTCCGAGTGCGGCATGCGGCAGTTCCTCCTCGTTCTCAGCAACCTTGCCGATGTCGTGCAGCAGACCGGCGCGGCGGGCTTTCTTGGGATTGAGACCCAGTTCGGAAGCCATCACAGCGCACAGATTTGCCGTCTCGCGTGAGTGCTGAAGCAGGTTCTGACCATAGGACGAACGGTACTTCATCTTGCCTATCAGGCGGATAAGTTCGGGATGCAGTCCGTGCACGCCAAGATCAATGGTCGTGCGCTTACCTGTTTCAATGATTTCGTCCTCGACCTGTTTAGTCACTTTGGCGACCACCTCCTCAATGCGTGCAGGGTGGATACGTCCGTCCTGTATGAGCTGGTGGAGAGCCAGGCATGCAATCTCGCGGCGGATGGGGTCATAGCCCGAAACGGTGATGCACTCGGGCGTGTCGTCCACCACTATCTCCACGCCGGTGGCAGCCTCCAAGGCGCGGATGTTACGTCCCTCGCGACCAATGACGCGTCCCTTGACCTCGTCGTTGTCAATATGGAAGACGCTGACGGCATTCTCGGCTGTCGTCTCGCTCGCCACACGCTGGATGGTCTGGATGATGATTTTCTTCGCCTCCTTATTGGCAGACAGCCGCGCGTCGTCCATCACCTCATTGATATACGCCATCGCATCGGTTTTGGCCTCGTCTTTCAGCGACTGGATGAGCTGTTTCTTCGCCTCCTCGGCGGGCAAACCGGCTGACTGCTCCAGCTGGGCCAGTGCCTGCTTGTGAAGACGCTCAATCTCCTGCTGCTTGAAGTCTATGGCTTTCTGCTGTTGCTCCATTTTCTGAGCGCGCTGCTGAATTTCGTTCTGTATGCGCTGCTGTTCGCCTTGGCTTTCTTTCAGTTGCTGCTCGCGTTGTTTGAGTTGCTGGTCACGCTGGTTAAGCTGCTGCTCGCGCTGCTGTTTGCGCTGTTCGTCCTGACGGATACGGTTGTCGTGTTCCTGCTTGAGGGCTATGAACTTCTCCTTGGCTTCGACAATTTTGTTCTTCTTGATTATTTCCGCTTCCTCCTGTGCTTTTTTGAGCATTCCACGCGTAGAGTATTTAAAAAACAAGTAGCACGCAGATGCACCCAATAGCATCGCTCCAATCGCTACGATAATGTAATAAATCATAATGTTTTAATATGTGTTTGTATTAGTTGGTTAATTTGGTTGATTCTTTCTTCTACGGGCTGCAGGTTCTTCTCTCGCGCATCATCGCAGAGATTACATCCCATCTGCAGGGCAACGTACGCCCAAAGCATTTCCGTGGTGGCTTTCGGCATCGCCTTGCGGTAACTCTGGAAGCTGCTGTTGCATATCTCCGCAGCCCTGCGGTAAACGGACTCCTTCTCCCGTTCCACCTTGAAGGCGAAGCGGAACGTGTCGAGTTGGAGAGTTATGTTTTGTTTGTTTTCCTCCATTGTCAATTAACTTTTCAACGCCTCCATCGCGCGGTTGACCTGTCCGATGATAAGTGCCAGCTGGTCTTTGGCCCGCTGTCGGTCACCTTCTGTGCCGCCTGTCATTTGGTGGGCGGTCAGGAGTGCGCGGTAACGCTGTTGCAGGTCGTTCATCTCGCCGTGTGTCCGCACTAATTCCGACCGCATCGCTTCGTTTTGGTCTTGCAGTTCGGTCAGTTGTCTATGCAATTTGTCCTGCTCTTCAATCAACTGACGGACGGAAATTTCTAATTGGTCGAGGGCCTGCATCAGAAAGCGTAACTGACACCGAGTCCGAGATTAGCAAGGAACTGCACACGCTCCGTAGGATTATTCCCGTCCTTGTCCGCAATCTTCAGACCATTCACGTACTTGAGGTTCGTGGAGAGAGTAACGTTCAAGCACTTGAGCAACTGATAAGACAGTGTCACCGTCCAGTCCACATCAAAATTGCCAAAGCGGCGGTTGTTGTCACGATAGCCGAGGTATTCAGCGTTTTCTATGCTGTATTTTCTTGATATCAGTTGATCTACCTCGTATATCGTCGCGTCCTCCACAGCTTTGTACAATTTGGTCTTGTCCCATGCGTAGGGAGTGTACAGGGTCAGACCGGTCATCACTTTCAAATCCTTGTATGTATAGTTGACCGTTCCTTTGAGGGTCAGACCAAGTTCCGCCTTTACGTTGCTGTAGTCTTTCGAGTAGCCGTTGTCGCCATTTTTGGTGTAATGCCACACGCCGTATTTCTCCTGCATTGCCTCGCGCAAGTCGTAGTCTTCCGCTTTGGACATAATGGTCTGATTGACGAAAATATCCGTTTCGCGGTTGAAGTCCTTGAAGCGTTCATTGACGCTGTTGCTGACCCAAGCCGTCGTAATACGTCCTGCTACAGGGGAAAGATAGACGGAGAAGATGCTGTTGGGTTTCCAGTCAATACCGACGGATATGTCGGTGTAGGACGGGGCGAGGATGTTGGAGATGACCGGATTGGGCGCACCTGTGCCAAGGTAAGTACGACCGAGGTCAAACTGAGTCTGGAATCCAGCCTGCACAGTGAGATACCATTGTTTCTGGAAAGCCCATCCGAACTTGGAGTCGAACTTGAGATGGTCGCTGGCTTTCTGCACTTTGTCGTAGGTCTGGTCTACGTAACTCATACCGTATTCGGCATCGAGGTTGGAGTCCCAACTGAGGTTGTCCTTGTCGTAAAGCAGACGCACTTTGCCAAAAGCCACGCCTGTGATGTTGTTCTTGCCGCCGGCAGCCCAATTGACCATACCCGTAGCATTCGCGTTCAGTCCGACGATGCCGGACCACTGCCAGTCTTTCTTCTCCGGTGCAGCATCCTCCGCCCATACCAACGTGGGAAGAAGGAAACAAGGGATAAATATCAAGTGTTTGAGATTCATAACGTTTATATTTTTGTATCGTTTTTTATTTAGTACTGTGCCGTATCATAAACTTGGTCGGCTGCTTCTTCGCCTGCAAGGTGCTCAATAAGGCAGAAGGCGAAATCAGCGGCAAGTCCGGGACCTTTGGCAGTAATTATATTCTTGGATTCGACCACCAGTCCGCCCACAAAACTCTCACCGAGATAATCCTCGAAACCGGGATAGCAGGTGGCCTGCTTGCCATCAAGAATGCCTAATTTGCCCAAGACAGACGGTGCCGCGCAGATGGCTGCAATAGGTTTCCCTTGCTCGTTGTGCTTCAAAAGCAGATCGCACAGCGGCTGACATTCATCCAAATGAGTTGCCCCACCAGGAAGGATGAGCATTTCGGCATCGCTGAAATCGCAATCGGCCATGCACTTGTCGGCTGTCACTTCCACCTGATGCGCTCCCATCACGTGGCGGTTGCCGGTTATGCTCACTGTAGTGAGAGCAATACCCGCGCGGCGCAGCAGGTCAATGGTAGTAACTGCTTCGATTTCTTCAAAATGTGTGTCAAGGAAAAGATAATTCATAAACATTCTTTTTGGTGTTCTACTTTATTTGAATTTGAATGTATAAGTGATTGTTCCCATTTGTTTGTCGGGACGGTCGGTGTCGGTGAACTTGGCCATACGTGCAGCCTTGACCGCCAGTTGTTTGGTTGTCTCGTCAGAAACGGTACCGCCAATGGCTCGTGCGGAAATGACGTTTCCTTCCTTGTCCACGGTAATTGCCACCCTGACCGTACCTTCCTGCTTGAAGTTGTTGGACGGTTTGGGCAGTTCGCCTCTTAAACCTCGTCCGTCAAGACTCCATGAGTTGCCGCCGCTGCTGCCATGTCCGATGGGGTTGCCTTTGGTGCCTGAAGATGCAGATTCACGGTCGGAGCCGTTGCCCCCTTCGGGTGAGTCGGTGTCACCAAAGAGCGCACCCAACTGGTTGGCTTTGTCCACAGCAGCTTGCTCCTTGGCACGTTTTTCGGCAAGGGCTTTTTCTTTGGCTTCGCGTTCAGCTTTCTCTCTTGCCTCCTGTTCCTTTTTCTTGCGGCGTTCCTCTTCGAGCGCTTTCTCT
This sequence comes from Paludibacteraceae bacterium, assembly GCA_017962005.1. Lineage (GTDB taxonomy): Bacteria > Bacteroidota > Bacteroidia > Bacteroidales > Paludibacteraceae > Colicola. The sequence continues at coordinate 20,169 of JAGCWE010000024.1, forward strand.
TTCTCCTTGCGTTTTTTCTCCTGCTCCTGACGCAGAGCCGCAGCCGACTCGTCTTCCTGCGTCAGCAAGTCATTGTCAGACGGAGTGGAAGGAGCGGGTGGAGCTGTTGTAGGTACAGGCTGTGCCGACGCGGCAAGCAGCCCCTCTTGTACGCCACCACCTGTATCACTGTCGCCAAACGACACCTCTATACCCTCCTCCTCTTCAGGCACAACCACATCAATATAGATGTACCATGTCAGCAGGAAAAGAAGCACCATCACAATCGCAGTGACGACAGCGGATTCTATTTTCGCACGCAGGTCTTCATTCATTTCTTCGTGGCGATGACGAGTTTCATTTTGTGTTCATTGGCTATATCCAACACACGCACCACTTCCTTGTAGGCAATATCCTCATCGGCGTGCAAGGCTATGTACATTGTCGAGTCCTGCTGCTGCACGGAGGACAGATAGAGTTCAAGGTCTTCGGCATTGATAGCCACAGGTTTCTCCCTTCCGAGAGCCACCGAATAGCCACCAAGGTTATCGACAAAGACTTTGGCAACCACCTGCTTGGTGTTGGTCTTGGCACGAGCCTGGGGCAGGTTGATCTTGATGTCGTTGGGGCTGGACATCGTGCTTGCCATCACGAAAAAGAGCAACAGCAGGAAAACAAGGTCGGTCATCGAGGACATGGAGAACGTCGCCTCGACGCGGTTACGTCTTTTGAGAGCCATAGGGTTATGCGGGTTCGTTCAACAAATCCATAAACTCCATCGTGCGTCCTTCGAGTAGGCGCACCACGTGGTCAATACGTGCCACGATAAAATTGTATGCGAACATAGCGATGATACCCACAATCAGACCGCCGATGGTGGTAACCATAGCCTGGTACATACCTTCGCTCAAGGTGCTCATCTCAATGACACCGCTGGCGTTCTGCGCCATATTGAAGAACGTCTGCACCATACCGAGCACGGTACCAAGGAAACCGAGCATAGGCGCTCCTGCCGCGATGGTGGCCATAATGACGAGGCCTTTCTCCAGCTTGCCCACCTCAAGGTTGCCGGCGTTCTCAACTGCCACTTGTACGTCTTGCATCGACCGGCCTATACGCGAAATGCCTTTCTCCACCATGTGCGCGGAGGGAGTGTTGGTCTGGCGGCACAGATTGAGAGCCGAATCCATCTTGCCTTCGTGGATATAGTCCTTGATCCGGTCCATAAAGGACATATCCTCTTTGGTAGCACGATGAAGAACAATGAGGCGTTCCACAAAAACGTAGACAGCCCAGGCAAGAAGGATAGCAAGAATAATCATTATCCATCCGCCGTAGGAAGCCATTGTCCATACGTTTATAGACTCTTGCACGGGCTCGACTGCAGTCATTTCCTGCACCAGGGTGTCAGGGGTAGTTACTTGTAACAGCATATTAAATTGAAAATTGAAAGTTGAAAATTGAAAGTTAAACGTTATTTCAGGCAGGCTTTGTAGCGGCGGATGGTTTCCTCCAAGCCGAGGTAGAGACAGTCCGCAATCAACGCCTGTCCGATGCTCACTTCCGCCGTCCAGGGGAAAGCCTGCACGAAATCGCGGAGGTTATGCAGATTGAGGTCGTGTCCGGCATTCAAGCCCAATCCTATCTCTTGCGCTTTCTCAGCCGCCGCACGGTACATCTCAACGGCACGGTCAGGGTCGGCCGCGTGTATTTCCGCATACGGTCCGGTATAGAGTTCAACGCGGTCGGCACCCGCCTTCTTGGCATACTCCACCATCACAGGGTCGGGGTCAACGAATATGCTCACCCGTATGCCAGCCTGCTTGAACTTACGGACGAGGGTGGTGAGTTTGGCGAGGTGCGCGCGCGTATCCCAGCCGTGATTGCTGGTCAGCTGGTCTTCGGCATCCGGCACTAACGTTACCTGGGCGGGACATATATCCGTCACCAAATCCACAAATGCCGGTTGCGGATTGCCCTCGATATTAAATTCGGTGGTAACCAACGGCTTGAGCATATACACATCATCCCTGCGTATATGGCGTTCATCGGGACGGGGGTGCACGGTAATGCCTTCCGCTCCGTACTCCTGCGCTTTTTGCGCGAACAACTCCACATCAGGCGTATTACCTCCGCGTGCGTTACGCAGCGTCGCCACTTTGTTCACATTAACACTCAATCGTGTCATATCAGGTCAAAATTAAGACGCGGCAAAGATACGGTGTTTTTTGTGTCCGTACAATTAAAAAGACATATTTTCAAAAGTCGTTCCATTTTTGCCCGATATATGACGAGCGGCACTCTCTCCCATTCCTGCCAACACAAACCGGATTGTCGGGCATATTTCCGCCAAAGGAAGGACAGAAGTAAAATTTTTGCGCTTACAAGAAAAATAAAATGTAATTTTGCGCGCTTTTCCGCTAACCTGCAGTAACGATGATTTTCACACTTGTCACAGCCCTTCCGATGTTCGCCTGCCTTTTTTGGCTGGTTTTCTTCGTTTGCAGGCTGACAAGCAGGCGCACGGACAGTACCGGTGGCGCGCGGAACACGGTGCCTATGCTGTTCTTTCTTGCATCCACGGTGCTGTATATGTGCCACTTTCTGTATTTCACCGGGCACGGGAACAGGCTGCTGGAGATTGTTTATTTTACTGCCAACCTCAGCGTCTTCCCACTCTTCTATATGTATCTGGCACATCTGACGCAGGACATCTCCCGCAGTACAAGGCGTATAGTATGGCTATTCGCTCCTACTTCGGCCGCGGCTGTCCTGCTGATTCTGTGCTTGGCCTTTGGCTGGAACGGCGTGTACGGGGCGGTGCGCACAGCGGTAAGGCTTTGCTTCGCCTGTCAGGTATTGTTCGTCTGGACAAGCGGACACAAGATGTTGCGCGACTTCACCGACCGGTTGGACGACATCTACAGTGACGACCGCAGTTGGACGCTTCGTCCTGTTACCAGACTGCTGCACTTGCTCGGTATCATTTCGGTGATTGCCATACTGCTCAACCTGCTCGGCAAGGAATGGTTCGCAGGCAGGTTAATCGTGACTGTCCCCGCCCTGATGATGTCCGTCCTGCTCTATGCAGTCGGCTATGTAGTGGCGGAAATAAAAGTGGTGACAGATGACCACACGGAGGCTGAAGCCCCTATGGCGGATGTTCCTTCCATCGATAAGGCGCAGACGGAACGTCAGAGCGGCGACCATACAGAAACCGAGCAAATGCTTACGCTGAAGCAACGGCTGGAGGAGTATATGCGTGCGGAGAAACCATATACCGACCCCGCTTTCACCATCTACGACCTTGCCCGCGCTCTGAACAGCAACCGCAGTTACATAAGCAGCCTCATCAACCATCAGTACGGCATGAACTTCTCCGCCTTTGTGTCCGACTACAGGGTTGAACATGCGCGGGAGATTCTGTCACACGGCACTTTCGCCACCAACAAAGAGGCGTTGAACACCGCGATGGTGGAAAGCGGTTTCCTTTCCGAGCCGACTTTCTACCGCCTTTTCAAGCAGAAGACCGGCAAGACCCCGAGTGCGTACCGTGCCGACTGCCTCCACTCCGCCCGCCCCTGACATCCCTACGGGCGAATTTTCAGTCACACCATATCCTCCCTTAGCAAAACTGACTATCAAGGCGTTGGACGTTTTGAGAGTTGATTTGTACGTTTTGAAAGTTGATTTATAGGGTTTGCATACAAAAGTATGAACAGCTTGAGGTACATTTGTTGCATCGTGTGCGCAAGTAATAACCAATAAACAATAAACAATAACCACTATGAAAAAGTTTTTTCTTTCTTTCATCTGCGCTCTGGTCAGTTTGAGCGCAATGGCTGCATTTGAGCAGAATGGCTTCTGGTTCTACCTTAACGGAACAGGAGCAGTCGTAACGTATGCGCATGATGCGATGGATGAGCCGATAGGGGGCTATTACAAAGGTGATGTGGTTATCCCCGACACAATAGAAAGTTACGGCACCAAGTACGCTGTAACAACTATCGGCATAAAGGCTTTCTATAACTGCCCTGACATGACCTCGCTCACCATTCCCGCCAACATTACGCTAATAGAGGGCGACAAGACCACTTTTGAGGGAACACCGCTCAAAAACATCATCATCAACGGCAGTCTGACACCACTCAGTATTGCATGTGATATTAATCTTAATGATGGCGAAGACGGCGACCCCTTTATGACCATTGCTTCGTCCCTCATGACTATCTATCAAGGCAGAAACATACAGTACTACTACTATGATTCCGAACTGCCCAGAACCATCTTGAGGAACTTCACGGCATTGGAAAGTATTGTTTTCGGCGAGAATGTAAGTAGAATTGTGGACGAGCTCTATTCAGGCTGCACGGCTCTGAAACACATCGAATGTCGCTCCACCACTCCTCCGTATGTATGGTCGGCACTAACTGATATCGACTATGAGAACATTGAGTTGCTCGTACCCAAATACTGTAGCTACACCTACCAGAGCGCCGCGTTTTGGGGCAAATTCACCAACATTGTAGAACCCGAATACCCCAAACAATTGGAGTGGCGCAATAGTATTCCGCTTGATGGAGAACAGAAGTACTATGTTACCACCGATATGGCATTGCAGGCTTTGGCGGCATTAGGTGTTGCCAACGACAGCGTTCAGGCTGTGTTCAGTCACTATCAAACCAAATTCAACGCCAAAGTGTCCTACCGCCACGGAAAAGAAAAGGATATGGAAACGGAAGCATTGCTTGCCACCTATCCCAATACAGTATGGAGAGTACAGCAGAATGTTGCGTGGGCACTATCGGAGACCGACACAGCATACGTCATAGAGTTTGCCTATTACACCAATGACTGGCTCAGTTTCTACAACTCCGCCGTTACGGGTTATACGCTGTATGTCGGCTATCCCTACGTGCCGCAGGAAGTAACCAACCCGTTAGGCTTGGACGTTGTCTATTCCTCTTCCGACGCGACTGTTGCCACAGTGGATGCCAAAACAGGCACAGTCAGTGTACTCAAAGACGGTGTAACCACCATTACCGCTACCTATAAGAAATCCGAAGCAGAGGTTATCTCCGCTAGTTACGAGTTTACTGTTGAGAAAGGCTCTTATTACGACATCTCGTTTATCGGGACGCGCATCCAACTGACCAAAGAGAACGCCCGCGACATCTTTGGCGACGGGAAAGTGTCGTTTGACTACGAGACAGGCGTACTGACCCTGAACAACTACCGCTTGCATTTCACAGATGATGAGAAGAGTACGATGGGCTGGTCAGACTGGATGTCCTACAACAGCATTCCGCAAGTGCCTATCGCTATTGACATTATCGGCGACTGCCGCATCACCAACAACTCTGCCGGTATTGGTGCCAGTGCTCCGATTATTATACGCGGCAAAGGAGAGAACGCCACCCTCGTTTTAGAAGGTTATTTCTCGCAACTGACTGCCACCAACCTGACCATCGACAATGTGGATGTCCACACCATTGAGAACTCACCGCATCCCAATGTTACTTGCGACACGCTGACTGTAACCAACAAAGGTTATATCGAGATGTACAACACCTTGGCTGATGAAGCCATCGATGCAACCGAAGAAGAGATTCTTGAATGGGGTGCCCGCGCAGGACAAGCCAATAAAGTGCTGATGGATGATGACATAAAGATTCTGACCTCCGGCGTTACGCTCCGCGCCACAGACAGCCAATGGGAAGAAGGAGTCATGACATTCTACTTGGGTAACCGCCCCGCATTGCGTGTAGAGATTGGTCCTGCACCGGTTGTCGTTCCCGCTCAGACAGCCAATATAGCGTTTGGCACTATCGAATTGGATGACGACCCGAAGGGAACAGTAATAGACGGCGTGCGCTACACCTTCACCACCGATGACAGTGTGGACGTATTAGACGAATGCATCGTACTTGAATCGACAATGGACGCAGCTAAGATTGACGAGCTGCTCAATTCGCTCACTCCGGGTACAGCCGAGTTTGCCGACAGATTCCACGGACTGAGCTTCCTCTTACCGGCAGGTGAAGGCGAGGTTTATGTTACGACACAGACCTTCGGCACGCACGAACTCAATATCAAAGTGGGAACAGGTGTTGCCGTAGCTTTCAGTCAACCGGAAAAGGGCGAAGTGCATATCGCTTACAACTGCACGGAGCCGACTATGGTTTATATCTATGGAACGGAAGCCGACCTGCAAGAAGCCGCTCCACGCTATACTCCTATCCGCTTCGCACAGACAGGTGAGGGCGATAAGTTGGAAACAACAGGCTCCGTCAAGATTTATAATATGAATATTACAGGTTTTGAATCGGCTTTGGAGGATGTTATTGGAACACAGCCGTCCGCAAGGAAAGTGCTTCTTGACGGCCAAGTGCTTATCATCCGCAATGGCAAAGCCTACGATATGGTTGGCAACGAAGTAAAGTAACCCAATCTGCCCTTTGCAGCGTGAGTCACGGCGGATAACAAGTCCCCGTGCTCACGCTTGCCAAGAGGCTACCCAAATTACCTGGAGGCTACTCACACTTGCCCGAGGGCTACTCACGCTTACCAATAGGCTCCCCGCACCCTGACAGGCCAAAAGACGTCTAATCCCCGAATTTAACCCGAATTCAGTGAATATAATCCCCGAATTTAACCTGAATTTAGTGAATATACTCACCAAATTCAACCCAAATTTGGTGAATACAAGAAGAAGCATTACCTTTGCCGCTTGAAAACAAAAAACAGACAATTATGGTTAAGAGATTGCTTGTTAATGTGCTAAAGCAGGATTTCTTCAGAGGGAAAGTGCTTGTCATAATGGGACCTCGTCAGGTGGGCAAAACAACGCTTCTTCTGCAGTTGGATATTGATATGAAAAGCGCTCTCGTTTTTGACTGTGACGACAGGCAGGACGCAGAGCGGCTTGAGCGCCTGACCAAGCCGGAGATAGCCAATCTCATTGGCGACAGCAGGTATGTGGTCATCGATGAGGCGCAGCGCGTGCAGGACATCGGTCTGACGCTGAAGATGATAGCTGACATGTATAAGGACAGCATTCAGGTGCTGGTATCGGGTTCTTCGTCTTTCGACTTGAGCAACACAATCAACGAGCCTGCCACAGGGCGGCTTTTGGAGTACCGTCTCTACCCTCTGTCGCTGTCGGAGTTGGCTCATCATACATCGTGGCGCGATACGGACAAGCAGTTGGAGCAGCGTCTTGTTTACGGCTCGTACCCCGAGGTGGTTACAGACCCCGTACACGCAGAGCAGATATTGACGATGCTGACCAACAACTACCTGTACAAAGACATATTGTCCTACAAGGGTATGCGTAAGCCCGATGTGTTGCAGCGGTTGTTGCAGGCTCTCGCTTTGCAGGTCGGCAGCGAGGTGTCATACACCGAACTGAGCAGGACAGTCGGGGTGGACAAACTGACTGTGGAAAACTATATTGACCTATTGGAGAAGTGCTTCGTCATCTTCCGTCTCGGCTCTTTCAGCCGCAATCTGCGCACGGAGATAAGGAAAGGGAAGAAGATATACTTCTGCGACAACGGTGTGCGCAACGCACTGATACGTAACTTTGCCCCCATGCATCTCCGTCAGGACGCGGGTATGCTGTGGGAGAATATGATGATGAGCGAGCGGCTTAAGCGTAACGTACTGACAGGCAACTACGCCAATCTCTATTTCTGGCGCACGCACGACCAGCAGGAGATCGACCTTATAGAGGAGCGCGACGGTATATTGCACTGCTACGAGTTCAAGTACAACCCGCGACGCAAAGCCGTAATGCCGGCAGGGTTCGCCAAGAACTACACGAACACGGAGTACGAAGTCATTACGCCTGACAACTACCGCACTTTCGTTGAATAACCAAACTTGTTACGCAGGCTTTTTCCTGCGAAAGAACAAATGATGTATAACAACCAAACTAACATGACTATGAAGAAGAATTTGTTTGTTGCGGCACTCCTGCTGGTTGCGGGACTGCTGAACGC
>JAGCWE010000025.1 GCA_017962005.1 Paludibacteraceae bacterium
GAAAAAGGTTACACCGTTGGGGAATGGGGGCCCCACAGAAAATAATCAACAGAGCGCAGCGGCGGAGAACTGATTATTTTAGCATGGGGAGAGCGGAGGCACAAGTCGCCTGTCAATTTAGCGTAGCGGTATTGACCATTGCGAACTTGTTGCCGAACGCGACGATAGATTTTACCAGTTTTATGTATCTGTTATTTATGGAGGGGTTTAATGAAGAAATCATCATTGGAGAATATTTTTATTGACCGGCATACTGTTAGTATGGAGCCGGAAAAGATGGACCGCTTTTCCGCGGAGGACAGTCTTTTTGCCGGGCAGCCGGAGCAGCGGCAGATTGCCGTTTGGGATGCCATTGAGCGTATGCCGAATGCTCGTTACAGGCAGGTGCTGACAGGGTTGTATTGCGAGAGGCGTTCGCCCGAGTTATTGGCTGCGGAGATGGGGGTATCGCTTCCCAATTTCTACAATCTCCACCGCCGCGCCCTGAACCAGTTACGCACCCTCTTGCACCCTTGAACCGCCCTGACAAAGAAGAAAGAATATAAAGAAAAACATAAATAACTATATTATGGTTACAAACGAAATCAAAGCAATTATTGCAGATATACAAGCGTCTCCTAAAGAGTGCGAATGGGTAGAGATAAAACAAAATAACCATAACCCTCAACTTATAGGAGAGTACATTTCTGCATTATCAAACGGAGCGGCCTATATGGGGCAGTCTAAAGGGTATCTTGTTTTCGGTATTAAAGATGATACGCACGAAATAGTGGGGACGGATTATAACCCTCAAAATGAGAAAATAGGGAATCAAGAACTGGAGAACTGGATTGCCACACAACTTTCCCCACGCATTGATTTTGTTATTCATAATGATATCGTCATCAACGGAAAACGAGTAGTACTATTTGTTATTGATTCCGCAGGTAACACACCCGTTAAATTTAAGGGTATCGCATACACAAGGGTCGGCTCCTACAAAAAAGTATTGGCAGATCATCCGGAGATAGAACGAAAGATATGGCAAAATACACACAATAATTGTTTTGAAACGAAAATAGCCAAAAGCGGATTAAATGCTGATGAGGTGTTGGATTTGATAGACTATGCTTCCGTTTTTAAATTGCTGCGTATTCCCTTTCCAGAAACGAAGGCTGCCATTTTGGAGAAATTGGCTGAAGAGAAATTAATTCATAAGCGGGCATCGTGCTATGACATTACCAATTTAGGAGCTATTCTTTTTGCAACAAATTTACAAAACTTTGATATGTTGTCTCGCAAAGCGGTTCGTGTTATCTTTTATAAAGGGACTAATAAATTGCATGCTATTCGTGAACAAGTTGGAACAAAAGGCTATGCTATCGGATTTGAAGGACTCGTAAATTATATTAATGAGCGGCTTCCAATGAATGAGGAAATTGGTAAAGTATTACGCAAAGATAACCCTATTTATCCGGAAATAGCAATTCGGGAGTTTGTGGCTAATGCCCTTATTCATCAAGATTTTTATATGGGCGGAATGTCTCCTATGATTGAAATATATTCAAATAGGATGGAAATATCAAATCCAGGAAAACCTCTAATTGACATTTTGCGATTCATCGATCATACACCTATCAGCAGAAACGAGCTCCTTGCTTCTATTATGAGACGAATGAATTTCTGTGAGGAACGAGGAAGTGGCGTGGACAGAGCATTACATCAATGTGAACTTTATCAGCTGCCGGCACCTGATTTTATCAAGGATGATTTCAGTACGAAAGTTGTTATGTTTGCACCTCAGACACTTCGCCAAATGAATAGAGACGATAAAATCCGAGCTTGCTATCAACATTGTTGTTTGAAATATGTAGCGGGAGAGAAAATGACCAATGAAAGTTTAAGGGGGCGCTTAGAGATTTCTGATACTAATTATTCTATAGCGTCACGTATCATATCGGATACGATTGCTGCTAATCTGATACGGTTGGATGATAAGAACAAATCAAGGAAGTATGCTCAATACGTTCCGATTTGGTCTTAATCTTATGTGACGGCAGAGTGATTAAGCAACTAATCTCACATTACAACAAACTGATAATCAAATATATTTTTATGTAACAACAGTGTGACTATAGATACATTCCACCTCAACCATTATGTCTAAAAAACGTTCATAAAAGTATTAGTTTTATGCCCGACGTCCTCACCCCTACCCAACGCCACCGCTGCATGTCCCGCATACGCAGCCAGGCGACGAAGCCGGAGATGGCGGTTCGGCGGTGGCTGTGGGCGCACGGATACCGATATAGGCTGAATGTGAAAAGCGTGCCGGGCAAGCCGGACATTGTGATGGGCAGGTACAGGACGGCGATTTTCGTAAACGGCTGTTTCTGGCATGGACATGAGAGATGTGGCAAGTTCCGGATGCCGCAGAGCAACACCGCTTTCTGGCAGGCGAAGATAACCCGCAACAGGGAGCGTGACCGGCAGAACTATGACATTCTCCTGCACAACGGATGGCAGGTGATTGTGATTTGGGAATGTAATCTGGCAAAGGACAGACTGGAAAGCACCATGCAGCAAGTCGCCGTCGCGTTGAACGCAAATTTTCTCCGTCTGCAACAAAACAAAATAACAACACGTTCAAATAACCAACACAAATATTATGGGAAAACTACAACTGAAGCAACATCTTCAATCAATAACGCAAAAGCAAGTTATTGATATTGTCTTGCAGCTATATGATGCCAAGAAAGAAGCAAAGGAATGGCTTGATTACTATTTACAGCCTGATGAAATAACCAAACTGGAAAAATACAAGAAAATCATACATGAAGAGTTTTATCCGTCAACAAGAAGCACTTGGAGTCCAAAAACTCGTTTTGCGGTGTGCAGAAAAGCCATTTCTGACTTCAAGAAACTCCAGCCGCGTGATGAGTATTTGGCGGAGCTGATGGTCTTCTATGTTGAAACCGGCTGCCGTTTCACATACGATTACGGTGATATGTGGGAACAATTCTACGATGTGTTTGAGCGCAACTTCGAGGCAACAATGAAGTTTCTGCAGAAAAACAATCTTATTGAACGGTTCCAGCCTAATCTTGACAACATTTTGAAATATTCAAAAGACTGCGGTTGGGGATTTTCAGATGCGATAAAGGAAATATACTACGAGTACACACATTAAATTAGCCGGACAACAGACTTTATGAAACGGAAATATTCCAAATGGTGCAGCGTGGCGCTGATAGCCGCCATATACATATTGGCAGGAGTGGCAGGCGTGCTGTTTTTCCGCCTTTCGCTTCTTACCCTTCACCTTTCACCCCTCACCTCTCTCTTCCTCGCGGACGTACTGGCTACCGTCATCGTGTGGGCGTTCGGACTGCTCTATGAGAACGTGTCGGTCTATGACCCTTATTGGAGTGTCTTCCCGCCGGTGGCATTTCTGCTGTGGGCGTTCCACACCCATGTATGGTCATTGCCTGTCATTCTTCTGCTCGTGGCTTCATTGTACTGGGGATGGCGGCTGACGCGCAACTGGGCTATCACCTTCAAGGGCATCGCGCACGAGGACTGGCGCTACACCAAGTACCGCAGCCTTCATCCGCTGGTCTTCCATCTTGTCAACTTCTTCGGCTTGAACACGATGCCGACACTGGTGGTCTTCGCCGCCATGCTGCCGGGACTGATGCTGTTCGGGTCTGTCAGCGCAAGCGGTCTGTCTTCTGTCAGCGTATGCGGTCTTGTCATCGGTTTCCTCGTTTGCATCGCTGCCGCGACTGTTCAGTTGATAGCCGACAGACAGATTCACGATTTCCGTGCTGCCAACCCGGGCAAGTACTGCAATGTCGGGCTTTGGAAGCATGGTCGGCATCCGAACTATTTCGGTGAGATTTCCTTTTGGTGGGGCGTATGGATTATGTACGCGGCGTTCGGCGGTCTCGACTGGTTCATCTGCGGACCGGTAGCCATGTCCGCTTTGTTCCTCTGCATCAGTATTCCGCTGATGGAGAAACGCCAGCTGCAGAACAAACCCGGCTATGCCGAATACCGCAAGCAGACGAGGATGCTGATTTGATGCCACCATGCACCATATAATTTCAGGATTGAAACGATAGGATAATTATGAACTTTCACGTTTGCGGTACACAAGGCCGGCCGACACTCCTGCTTCTGCCCGGACTGGGCGTGTCGCATGAGATTTTCCTGCCGCTTATCGAACGGCTGCAGGACAGGTTCTGTATCGTCACGGCCGATGTGGATGGCTTTCTTCTCGGTCAGCCGTCGCGTTTCACGTCCGTCGATGATCAGGCGGCACAGGCTGTACGGTATGTACAGAGCGGGTTAGGCGGACACTTGGATGTAGCGTACGGCCTGTCGTTGGGCGGCAAGATACTCTCGCGGATGCTGGAGCGGAACGAGATAACCGTTGACCACGCCATCATGGATGCTGCACCTCTCCTTCCTCTTCCGCGATGGACGGTCAACCCCTTGCGCTATTATCAGGCGCTCAACGTATGGACGTGCTATCATTGGACGGGCTTCTGGCGATGGGTGTTCCGCTCGCACTATTTTGATGTGCTGCTCGACGAGGTGCGCAAAGTCTATCCTTCCGGTCGCAGTCAGGCGGTGCGCGACGGCTACAAATCTGTCTATACCACCCGTCTCGAAGCCGTCTATGGCGCAGATATACATTATTGGTACGGAACGAAAGAGGCTTTCGTTGCCCGACCGCAAGCGGAGCATCTGCTCACGCTCTTACCCTCGGCACATGTGGAGGTTTTTCCCGGCATGAACCATGGCCAACTGCTCATCGACCATCCGGATGAGGTGGCAAAACGTATGATAGATATGATGAATGTATGAAGATGCAGACGACGATAATCATTGGGAGCATATTGGTGCTGCTTATAGTTACGGCAGTGGTTGCGCTGCGGCATCCGGCGTTCGGCAGGCGCATGTCCGAGGAACGTAAGGCACGCATTGAGGCGTCGCCCAATTACCGCGACGGCATGTTTCAGAACCAACTGCCCACGCCGCAGTTCACCGGCAACCGCAATACACTCAAAGCCCTGTGGGCGATGCTCATGCGGCGGGACGGCAACCGTAAGCCCGTTGAACCGCTGCCGGCTGTCAGGACTGACTTGCATAGTCTGCCGAAAGACAAGGACTGGTTCGTATGGTTCGGACATTCGTCGTATATGTTTCAGTTGGGCGGCAAGCGTTTTCTGGTTGACCCGCTGCTGAAGATGGAGTTCCCGGCTTCACTCATGCTCAAGCCCTTTGCCGGCACCGACATCTATTCGCCGGACGACATGCCGGAGATTGACGTGCTTATTATCACGCACGAACATTGGGATCACATGGATTATGCCACCTTGCGCGACTTGCGCCCGAAAGTGCGCCATACTGTCTGTCCGCTCGGCATCGCCGAATACTTGGAGTATTGGAAATACGACAAATCCCTTATCACCGAAATGGACTGGGGAGAAAACCTTTCCCTTCGTCCGTTCAGTTCTCACCTTTCAGTCACCTGTCTTCCGTCCAGGCACTTCAGCAACCGCTTGTTAGGCAAACGCAATCAGACGCTTTGGGCGGCGTTTATGGTGGAAGCGGGCGGCCGCAAGGTCTATATCGGTGGCGACGGCGGCTATGACGGCCGGTTCCGGCAGGCTCATGAGCAGTTCGGATGCATCGATTTGGCGGTTATGGAGAACGGACAGTACAATCCCAACTGGGCGTATGTCCACCTGTTGCCGCAGGACTTGGAGCAGGCCATTCTGGATATGCAACCTGAGCAGGTGTTTACCGTGCATCACGACAAGTTCTCGCTCTCCACGCACGCATGGAACGAACCTGACAGCGTGGCGCGCTCCATCGCCGAACGTCATTCCATCCGTATTCTTGACCAACCCATCGGAACAGTAATATATTTTTGACCATATATGAACGTACGTATCACAGCCGTCCGCCAGACGGTCTATCCCGACCTGATGGCGAAGTATGAGAACCCCATCGTGCACACTTGCGATGTGCGGGAAGGACAGCAGTGGATTTCCGTGGATGGTCAGTGTCCGGAAGGCATGTGTCCGTCGGCATGGTCGTCCATGCGTGAGTTCGTGGAGGCGTTGGCACGTGGGGAGGGTGATTTCTTCGACGGATGGATGCGCAATCCCAATAGCGCGATGATCAGTTGCAACGACGGCTTCCGTCCGTTCAGTTTTTATATCGAAACGATTAACGACTAAATATTATGATTGACGACATTATTCAATTCAACCAATCTTTCGTGGCGCAAAAAGGCTACGAGAAGTATCTGACCGACAAGTACCCCGCTAAGAAACTGGCGGTGCTGACCTGCATGGATACCCGCCTGACGGAACTGCTGCCGGCGGCGCTCGGACTGAAGAACGGCGATGCCAAAATCATCAAGAACGCGGGAGGACTGATTATCTCGCCCTTCGACTCCGCGATGCGAAGTCTCATTGTGGCAATCTACGAACTCGGCGTGCAGGAAATCATGGTCGTCGCGCATTCCAATTGTGGCGCGTGCCACATGAGTTTCGGCCATTTCCATCATGCGATGAAAGAGCGCGGCATCAAGGACGAGACATTGGATACCGTCAGTGGGTGCGGTATCGACCTCAATCAATGGCTCGAAGGCTTTCACGACACACCCGCGTCTGTCCGCAAGACCGTACAGGCCATCAAAACACACCCGCTCATCCCGAAGGACGTCATTGTCCGCGGTTTCATTATCGACTCCGGGACAGGAGCATTAGAGGAGATTTGTTAAGCTATGTTATTCTGCGAAATATCACCTTTCACCTATCGTATATCGATGGAGAAGGAAATCTTGAAACGCCATCTGAAGGACCTGTTTGCCTGCACGCCTTTTGCCCGAAAGCGTGAGGAGGCATCCTTGCCCGTTCTCGTCTATCGTCATTCATCGCTTATCCGCCGGCGGCTGGGTAATGTGGATATGCGGTTGCAGGAGAATAAAGCGACCAATCTGGCTCTGGCGGTAAAACACATTGACGGAGTAGTCATCCGTCCCGGAGAGACTTTCTCCCTCTGGAAGATGATAGGAAGAACCACCGGACGCAGGGGATTCAAAGAGGGGCTGACCATCACCAAAGGACAGCCTGTACCCGGTATCGGAGGGGGATTATGCCAGCTTTCCAACCTCATTCATTGGATGGTGTTGCATAGCGAACTCTCCATTACGGAGCACCATCATCACGACGGACTGGATCTCTTTCCCGACTTCGGACGGCAGATTCCTTTCGGTACCGGCACCAGCATATCATACAACTACATTGACTATCGTCTCAGGAACAACACAGCCAACACCTACCAGTTCAGGCTCTGGGTGGATGACGAATATCTGCATGGGGAGCTTCGTGCCTTGGAACCACAGTAGCACTCTTTCCATGTCCATGCCGAGAACGAATTCTTCTCGCGTGAGAAAGGTGTCATCTATCGGAACGGACAAGTCTGGCGTGACACGATTGATTGCCAGACAGGGAATTGCCTGGACACACAACTCATCCGGACCAATCATGCCAAAGTGATGTACGAATGTGATTCGTCTGTCGTCATTCGCGATTTGGATGAACATGCTTGCTAACGACATAAGGCCTATGGAAATGAAACATATTGAAGTCGTTGCGGCGGTCATCTTCGATGCCGGGGGACGTGTCTTCGCCACGCAGCGCGGCTACGGCGACTGGAAGGACTGGTGGGAGTTCCCGGGCGGGAAGATGGAAGCCGGCGAGACTCCGCAACAAGCCTTGAAGCGCGAGATACGTGAGGAACTCGACGCGGACATCGAGGTCGGCGGGCTGCTGCGGACAATCGACTACGACTATCCGCAGTTCCACCTGACGATGCATTGTTTCCGTTGCCGCCTGACCGGCGCCGTCACGCTCAAGGAACACGAGGCGGCCCGTTGGCTTGCCACGCATGAACTGACCTCGGTCAACTGGCTGCCGGCCGATGACGCGATTATCAAGGATCTGTCAGCAGCACCTGTAGCACACTTGTAATATATTGAATCGTATGAATAAATTCAGAGAGACGGCAGGTTACGCACTCGGCTTCATTCTGTTCGTGGTGCTGTTGCCTGTGATTATGTGGCTGTGTTCCGGCCGCCCTGCCCTTGCTGGGGAATCAAGGCTTGCGCCTGTTGTCATCGCCGCCGTGCTGATGCTTGCAGGGCTGCTTCTGAGCATTTGGGCGATAGTCTATATGCGCCGTGTGGGTGATGGCAATCCCATGGACGCTTTCGGACATGAGGTGGCTCCGCGCACAAGACATCTGATGACCGGCGGTCCGTACCGTCTGAGCCGCAACCCAATGCTCACCGGCACACTCACGTACCTCGCCGGTTTCATCGTCTGGTTCTGGACATGGCAAGCCGTCCTCGTCTGGGTGATATTCTTCGCCATCATGTTCATCCAAGTCCTCACCGAGGAACACCGTCTCCGCAAGGATTTCGGCGATGAGTACGAAGCCTACTGCCGCCGCACAGGACGTTTTCTCCCGTTCAGTTTGCGGATGTGGTAGGATATTAGTAGGTGATTAGTATGACATTTATTTACCATTGATTTATGAATCCCATACCTCAAGGACAACTGACCGATATCACGCAGGCGGAGCTGTCATCGCCGGAGTTGGCATTGGCGGAACACCTGCACGCAGGCTTCCCCTCACCGGCGGCTGACTGTACGGAGCGAATTGACATCACGCGTGAAATCATCCGCCATCCCGAAACCACTTTCTATGCCCGCATTGACGGGGACAGCATGCAGGATGCCGGAATCTTCAGCGGCGACCTGGTCGTCATCGACCGTTCGCTGCAGGCGGACGACGGCGATTATGTGGCGGCGTATATTGACGGCGAGTTCACGGTCAAGGAGTTCCGTCACGACCCCTCGCACCATTGCGCGTGGCTCATTCCGCACAATGACAAATACAGCAGAATACGCGTGGACGAGGATGATTCTTTCATCATCTGGGGAGTTATCACGCACACCATACACAATGTACGCACTCGTTGACTGCAATAATTTCTTTGTGTCCTGCGAGCGGGTTTTCCGCCCCGACTTGCGCGACAAGCCCGTTGTGGTCCTTTCCGGCAACGACGGTTGTGTTGTGGCGCGCAGTAACGAGGTGAAGCGGCTTGGTATCAGGATGGGCGTTCCGTTCTACCAGATTAGGAACGAGGTCGAGAAATACGGCATTGTGCATTTCTCCTCTAATTTCCCGCTTTACGGAGACCTCTCTTCGCGCATCATGCGCATTCTGAGCCGCTACACGGACGACCTGCAGCAGTATTCCATCGACGAGGCGTTTATGGACCTGTCCTACATGAGCGGCACGGCCGAAGCCAAAGCGCTGTGCGAACGCATCCGCGCGGAGATAGCACGCGGTGTCGGCGTGCCGGTGTCTGTCGGTATCGCGCCCTCCAAGACGCTATGCAAAGTCGCTTCGCATTATGCCAAGAAATACGCCGGGTACAGAGGTGTGTGCGTCATTGATTCGGAGGAGCGCCGCACGAAGGCGCTGGCGCAGTATGCTATCGGAGAGGTTTGGGGCATCGGACGGCAGTCGGTCGCAAGGTTGCAGGCGGCAGGCATACAGACGGCGCTTGATTTTGCGGACAAGAGTGCGGATTTTGCCAAAAACATGCTCCGTCTGCCCGGACTCAACACATGGCGTGAACTGAATGGGGAGGACTGTATCTCCGTGCGCGAGCTGACGGAGAAACAGTCCATCGCCTGTACGCGTACGTTTGCCCGCGGTGTGAAGGACCGTGACCTGCTCGAACAGGCATTGTGCCGCTTCTGCGCCAATGTGGCGGAGAAATTGCGCCGGCAGCATTCCGTCTGTCGGCAGATGATTGTCTTTGCGCACACATCACGTTTTCAGGAGCAGCGTTTCGTCATTCAGGACACTGTCACATTCCACACGCCTACCGCCAACACACAGGAGATGACCGGAGCCTTGCTGCAGGTCGTACGCGCACAGTGGCGGACCGATACGCCCTACAAGCGTGCAGGTGTCATACTCATGTCACTGTCGCCTGACGCCGGCGTGCAGCAGGACCTTTTCGACACTCGTGACCGGCAGCGCGACAACCGCCTGCAGCAGACCATTGACCTCATCAACGCCCGTCACGGCAGACGGACCATCGGTTTCATGCCGGATATACCGACTGCGCAGGCTGCCGGACTGTACGACATCGGTGCCAAAAGCCCTGCCTATACCACCGACATTCGGGATATTATCACCCTCAAATGCCATTGATGGTACAAAGTACGAATCATTAACACAACACTTTACAACTATGATCAGTCAGTTGTTGTATCTACGGGAATAATGTCGTACCTTTGCGGCGGTTTTTGAAACCAACAAGGATTTATGTCAGTGCGGAAACATAGCTTGGAACAGAAACAATTGCTTTAAAAAACCTACGAATCGTAAAATTACAAATTATGACTTGGGACGAACTGAAACAGATTACCAAACAGCACGAGAAGCGCACTGTCGAATACAAGGAAGCGTGGAGCGGGCTGCCCGGCAACTTGTTTGAGACGGTTTGCGCTTTTCTTAATCGGGATGGTGGTGTCATTGTGCTCGGAGCGCATGATGACGGCACAATTACCGATGGTGTCAATCCGCGTTCCGTTGAGCAGATGTGCAAGAACATCGCCAACATCAGCAATAATCCCGAGCAGCTCAAGCCGTCTTTTCTCCTGCAGCCGGAGATTGTCAGCATCACGGATGCTCATGGGGGAAAACAAGTCATTGTGATTCAGGTTCCGGCAAGCAGCCAAGTTCATCGTTTTAAGAATCGTGTGTTTGACAGAAGCGTGGACGGAGACTTTGAGTTGCGTACAGATGCGGAAATAAGTGCATTATATCTTCGCAAGAGTACAGAATATTCCGAGAATCGAATCTATCCCTATTTGCGATTTGAGGATTTGCGTGAGGAAACGATACAACTCGCAAGAACACTGATGAACAACTTGCGTCCGAAACATCCTTGGCTGCAACTGTCAGTCTTGGATATGTTCAAGCAGGCAAACTTGTACCGCCGTGATCCTGTTACCAACCAAGAAGGACTCACGTTAGCGGCTCTGATGCTTTTCGGCAAAAGTGAGATGATACAGAGTGCATTGCCATACTATCGGATTGATGCGGTGATAAGATTAGAGAACGTGGACAGATACGATGACCGCTTGGAGGTATTCGGCAATATCATCGATGGCTATGATGAACTGATGGACTTTATGGCAAAGCATCTGCCTGACCCGTTCTATATGGAAGGCGATTTGAGAGTGTCTTTACGGGATAAGATTCTTCGTGAAATCATCGCAAATATGCTGGTTCATAGGGAGTACCTAAATCCTGCGCCGTCTATTATTGAACTGAATCGTGAGGGTCTTATTGCGAAGAACGCGAACCGTCCGCTGAAATCGGGACCTGTTACACTGTCCAATTATGAGCGTCACCCGAAGAATCCGCACATGGCTAATTTCTTTGTGCAGATGGCTCGTGCGGAACATTTGGGAACAGGTATCCGCAATCTGTACAAGTACGTCCCATTATACACGGGCAAACAACCGCTGATAGAGGATGAGGATATGTATGTGGTTCGGATGGCTTTGCCGAAAGTGATGGCGAATACCATGGTAAAATCTCCGAAAAATGCACCCAAAATTCCAGAGAAAAATTCGGGAAAAACCAAGGGGAAAATTGCAGTAAATGTCCTAGAAAACTCTGCTATCGGACTTACTGAAAGACAGATGCTTATTGTAAAATATCTTATCTCCACTGGAAGCAGAAATGTCCTAGAAAATGTCCTAGAAAATGTCCTAGAAACCACAGCTTCTCTCGCTAAACATTTCCATGTAAATGAGAGAACTATTCGCCGTGATTTGAAAGTCCTGCAAGCCAAAGGCATCATTCGCCGTGTTGGACCGGACAAGGGCGGTCATTGGGTAATTATTGGGTCTGACAAATAAGACATATTAATAACTAAAGTTTCCCACTTCATTTGCTTATAAAAGCAATTTTTGGGTAATTGTTGGTAATTTTTGACCGAAACAGCGGCTTTTTCGTTCAATTCGTTCAATTCGTTGACCTAACAAAAAAAGTAAGTTGATGATTATCAGATGTGGGAAAGTTTAGTTAATAAAATGATGCAAAACACTATAGAAGAAACCGAATAAACGTAAAACAATCATAACAACTATGACAAAAAAACTACTTGTTTTGTGGGCGTTATGCCTCACAACAGTCTTCGCCGCAAGGGCGGACAAACAGGTCTATACCTCGTTCAACGAATCAAAAAAAACGCTGACTTATTACTATGACGACAAGCGTGAAACGCGTGAGGCTGCGGGTGAAATCACCGAGATCTATGATCCCGTCAATGACCCCGATGCAGTGCGTTACAAAGGATATGGTGATAAGATCAAAAAAGCAAAGATTGACGCATCCATGAAGGATGCCCACCTCACTTCGATGAGAAAGATGTTCTATTTTGGAGAATTGGGTAGAGCGTACGGATCACAAAGATTTAAATATATGGCTTCTATTGAGGGTATGGAAAACCTCGTTACGGATGAAGTGACGGATATGTCCGGTATGTTCGGGAATTGCACAGCTCTGGAATCCATTGACCTCAGTCATTTTAATACTTCCAATGTGACGGATATGAGTTCTATGTTCTATTATTGCTTTAGTCTGTCATCTCTTGACCTCAGTCATTTTAATACTCCCAACGTGACAAAGATGAACTCTATGTTCAGTTATTGTGGCGAATTATCCTCTCTTGACCTCAGTTCGTTCAACACGTCTAACGTGACAACTATGAACTCTATGTTCAACCAATGTATCAAACTGTCATCTCTTAACCTCAGTTCGTTCAATACCTCCAACGTGACGACTATGAGAAAAATGTTCTATCTATGTGATGCTTTAATGTCTCTTGATTTGAGTTCGTTCAATACTGAAAAAGTGATAGACATGGGCGAGATGTTTTGGCTCTGCGATCACCTCATTTTTCTGGACCTAAGTATGTTCAACCTCGCCAATTTGACGAATGCGGAATATATGTTCAGCGCCTGTAAGAGATTAGCCACTATCTTTTGTAATGAAGACTTGAGTCAAAGCGAAAATTTGGTAAAATCTGAGTGGATGTTCAAAAATTGCACCTCGTTAATCGGAGGCAATGGCACTGTATGTAATGGATCGAATCATATCGACAAGACTTACGCTCGTCCTGACGGCGCAGGCGGAAAAGGATACTTCACTTCCAAAACAAAACGCAAAGAAGTATATACCTCATTCAAGAACGGTACGCTTACCTATTACTATGACGACCAACGTTTGTTACGTGCTTTAGACGGAGAAACTACCGAACCCTACACTCCAACAACTGCGCGGTTCAGGAGGTATAATGATAAAGTCAAAAAAGCCAAGATTGACGTATCCATGAAGGATACTTTGCTCACTTCGACAATAGGGATGTTTTATGGGGGCGTGGACGAAGAAGGCATGCTGTTAAATATGACAGAAATACAAGGTATGGAAAACCTCGTTACGGATGAAGTGACGGATATGAGCCGGATGTTCTGTGGTTGTCAATCTCTGACATCGCTTAACTTGAAAAATTTCAAGACAGCTAATGTGACGAATATGGCAAATATGTTCGAAGAGTGTAAAAAATTGAAATCTCTTGACCTCAGTTCGTTCAATACCGCCAATGTGACGGACATGAGCCGTATGTTCACCGACTGTTACGCATTGAAATCTCTTGATTTGAGTCGGTTTAACACCGCCAATGTGACAAATATGCGCGGTATGTTTAGTTGTTGTAATTCGCTGAAATCTCTTGACCTCCGTTCATTCAATACCGCCAAGGTAACAAGTATGGGCGCTATGTTCTACGATTGTAACTCTCTGAAATCTGTTAACCTCAGCACCTTCAATACGGAAAATGTGAAAGATTTTTGGCGAATGTTCATGGATTGTACTTCCTTAAAATCTTTGGATTTGAGTCATTTTAATATAGCCAATGCGACGGATATACATGAAATGTTCAACGGATGTAGTTCACTGACCACTATCTATTGTAATGATGATTGGAGCAAGATTCCGACCTTGGAAAAATCAAAAGACATGTTCTATGGTTGCAAAAAACTCAAAGGTATTCAAGGAACGACTTATTTAGAAGACAAATATGATGCAACATACGCCCGTCCTGACGGAGGAAGCGGCAGACCCGGATACTTCACCAATACGGCTGAAATGTACACCTCCTTTGAGGTCCCGACCGGTGTAATGACGTATTACTACGACGACTTGCGTACCCGGCGTAAAGATATATGCGAACTCTACACACCGGAGAAAGGAAATGATCTGGTGCGCTTCGAGGGTTATGCCGACCAAGTGAAGAGAGTGATCATTGATGAATCGTTCAAGGCCGCCCCTGTCACCTCGCTCGCGAACATGTTCGACGGAGGTAGCGACAACACCCGCCTCTCCGCTCTCGAAACGATTGACGGATTGGAAAATATCAATTTCTCCGAAGTGACGAGTATGTACCGTATGTTCAAAGGCTGTAGTTCGCTCAAATCGATTGACCTGGACCCGCTACATGAAGCCGGACAAGTGCAGGATATATCCTTTATGTTCGAGGACTGCTCCTCGCTCCTCCACTTGGACTTGAGCGCTCTCAGCACCGCCAACGTCACCACCATGTACAGCCTGTGCGCCGGGTGTTCTTCACTCAGAAATGCCGTTCTCTATGCATTCAGCACCGCCAATGTGACGGATATGGGGTCTATGTTCCTCAATTGCAGTTCGCTCACATCTCTTGACATGCGTTCGTTTGATACCGAAAAAGTGGAATGGATGCCCGGTATGTTCTCCGGCTGCTCGTCGCTGGAGTCCGTCAAACTCTCTTCGTTCAATACCGCCAATGTGGAGTCGATGAGCGAAATGTTCAAGGACTGTGCTTCGCTCAAGACGCTCGACTTGCGTTCATTCAAGACCGACAAAGTGATGGTGATGGACTGGATGTTCAAGGGTTGTTCGAACTTGACCACCATCCTTTGCTTGGACGACTGGACTACGAGTGAGGCGCTGCAGTACTCGTACGACATGTTCGACGGCTGTTTCGACTTGGTGGGTTACCAAGGTACCGCCTGCAACGGCAATCTGACGGATATCACCTATGCCCGTCTCGATGGCGGAGAAAGCAAACCGGGTTACTTCTCCACGACCAACGAAGTCTATACCGTTTACGACTCCGAGACCGCTACGCTCACCTATTACTGCGACGACCAGCGCCTGTTCCGGACCGACGGAATTGTCGAACTCTATGACCCCGACGATGTGGAAGCAGTGCGCTTCAAGGGCTATAACGAAGAGGTGCAGACGATTGTTATGGATGAGTCTATGAAAGGCGCACTGCTGACTTCGATGCACTCCATGTTCTACGGTGGAAGCGAGTTAGACGAGCTGACTGGGTATTATATCAACTACTCGCTCTCCAATGCCAAGGACATAGAAGGATTCGGCCTCCTCGTTACGGACAAGGTGACGGATATGAGTTATATGTTCTACGGTTGTGCGTCCTTACCGGAACTGGATTTCGTTACGTTCAATACCGCCAACGTGTGGCGTATGGACCACATGTTCGAGGGCTGTAGCAACTTGAGCACTATCTATTGCTACGAGAATTGGAGCGCGAGCGAGAGACTGACGAGCTCGGACGATATGTTCGCCGGATGTTACGTCCTGGTGGGAGGCGAAAGCACTTCCTGCGACGGTGAGAACACGATTGACAAGGCTTATGCCCGTCCCGACGGAATAGAAGGACACGGATACTTCACAGCGGTGAAAAAGCTCTACACCGTCTTTGAGGAAGAGATCGCTACGCTCACCTATTACTACGATAACGAGCTCGCCCTCCACCCGGGTGTATTGGAGTACTACACCCCGCAGAAAGGACATGACATTGTGCGCTTCAAAGGATATGCCGACAAAATCAAGTACGTCGTCATTGACCCGTCCATGCGCAAACTCCGGCTCAAGAGCCTGGCTAATATGTTCGACGGCATGACGGCGCTCGAATCGATTGTAGGTCTGGATTTCATTGATTACTGCGCCGTAACGGATATGTACGCCATGTTCCGTAACTGTGCGTCCTTACAGGAACTCGATGTGACGCCTGTCAAAACAGCCCGCGTGAAGAATTTCAACGGCATGTTCTACGGCTGCTCGTCCTTGAAGGAACTGGATGTTACCGGTTTCGAGATCGGCAGCGCCAGGGATATGTCCAACATGTTCGCTTACTGTACGAAACTGAAGACGCTCCGGGCTGACAGAGACTGGAGTAAATACGGCATGCCGTGTACGGACATGTTCTATAGATGTGCGTCGCTCGTCGGCAGAAAGGGCACCCGTTGCAACGGCTATGACCAAATAACCAATATGCTGGCCCGTCCGGATGGCATTGATGGTAACCCGGGTTACTTCACCCAGTCCCTCGCTTCGAGCAGAAAAGGGTTCTTCACTATCAACGAAGAAGGCGCTCAGATTCAGTTCTCGCCGGGTAACCTCCAGTTCAATGCCGCTAAGGGTTCGCATGAATGTGCCGATGGTATAACCCAGAAGGGAACATGGCGTTTCGCTCCTAACCAGTGGACTTGCGTAGGTTATGACAACGGAAACATCTCCGAGTCCTACAACGGCTGGATCGACCTCTTTGGTTGGGCTACCAGCGGATGGGACAGCGGCGCGAAAGCGTACCAACCCTGGTCCTCCAGCACGGACTACACCGACTATCTGGATGCCCACTTCGATCTCAATGACGGACATGAATATGCCGATTGGGGTGTCTATAACCAGATTGGCGACGATGCACCGGGCACATGGCGCACACTCACTACCTCGGAGTGGAACTACCTCCTCAACGAGCGTCAGTTAGCCGGTAACCTGCGTGGACACGGCGTCGTAAACGGAGTACGCGGATATATCCTGCTGCCCGATGACTGGATCACGCCTAACTGCCTCTCGTTCGAATGGGGCACAGACGGATATCCGGGTACGACCGACTGGTATGCCAATGTCTTTAACGGCAAAGACTGGGAAGCGATGGAGGAAGCCGGCGCTGTCTTCCTGCCCGCCGCAGGTTACCGCATTGGAACGGATGCAGGCGGCATAGAGAATTACGGCTATTATTGGTCGGGACACCGCAGCGCGGCGTATGGTTTCTACTTCTTCTTCATGTCCTCCGATGCCAGCACCAGCAACGGTTACTACAACAGCTACGGCCGCTCCGTCCGTCTGGTCAAAGCATATGAATCCAAGCCCGAGATCACGATCGAAGAACAATCAGGTGTTGTGGAGTTAACGGTTACCATTACCCCGCCTGACATAGACTCGAAGGTCTACTACAAGGTTGTTCTCGGTGATACCAAGTATGACGGCGAGGATCTGTCCGCTGAGCCTTGGCTCGAATATACCGCCCCGTTTGAGATTGATCCCAGCGTGGATTATGGCGAGTCCAAGTACTATACCATCCTTGCTTACTCCGTCAGCGCCGATGGCGTCAAGTCGGATATTGCAACGGAAGAATATGGCTTCTCGATGCCCCCGAAACTGAAAGAGCCGGTTATCACTACGAACTATAACTCCTCCTTGGACGAGTCGATGTTGGTAATGATGTCTGCCGAATCAGGCGCCTCCATTCGCTATAAGACGCTCATCACGGACTATCAGCCCTCCGACAATGTTATAATGAATTTCATCGTATCGGATTATTGGGATACGTACCAGGGAGCGTTCTACGTCTTTCCCTCAACGCCGCTCGGAAAGAAGACATACGTCACTATCGTTGCTTACGCCTGGGGCAAAGACGCCATCGAATCGGAGACTACGATAGCGAAATATGAGTTCTCCAACCCTGTGCCGCCTACCGCTCCGCAGATCAGTTCGGACTATTCTGGCGAGGGTGCAGGTTCGGTAACCATCACCATCAATGCCGATGAAGGTACCACGATTTGGTATAAGACCTCCATTACAGGCGGTTCCGGCGAGTCCGGAGAGGATGACGACGCATGGAAACAATACGGTGAACCGGTTACCGTCAATGTCGAAGTCGATTATGGCGAGACCAAGTATGTCACCGTCATGACATACGCCGAGAACGAAGGAGTCAAGTCGGACATCGAGATAGAGGAATATGTCTTCTCCAAGCCCGGCATACCGGAAGATCCGTTCATCATCTCCGACTACGAATCGCCGGAAGCTGAATCCGTAACCGTTCTCATCACCGCAGAAGATGACGCAACGATATACTATGCAGTAATCCCGCTGTCGTACGACGAGAATGGCAAACTCATCGACATCACCGACTACAGCCAAGTCGAGTTCGCGCAGTATGATCACTTGTTAGACATCCTGCCGCAAGGCGAAGACGGTACGCGCGTGGCATACAAAGTGGTCGCTTACGCCGAGAAAGAAGGCTTACAGAGCGGCTACGCGGCCGAAATCTTCGAGTTTGACTTACCCGAAGTGGTTGATGCGCCCGTCATCACATCCGACTACAAAGACCCGAAAGCCGAGTCCGCTACAATAACCGTCACTGCCGAGGAAGGTGCGAAGATATGGTATAAAGTCATCGTCACCGATGAGCAACCGACCGAATCCGACATAGAAAGCGCTTCGTGGCAACCATACACCAACCCGGTTACCGTCACGCCGGAAGTTGATTATGGCGAGACGAAATATGTCACGGTCCTCGCCTATGGCGAGAAGAACGGCGTTCAGTCCGAAACGGCTACAACGCAATACATCTTCTCCAAACCTGCAATACCCGACGTGCCGGTCATCACCTCCGACTACTCGGATCCGCAAGACGGCTCGGTAACGGTAACCGTCACTGCCGGACAAGGTACGGAGATATGGTATAAGGTCATTGTCACCGATGAGAAACCCACCGAATCCGACATAGAAAGCGCTTCGTGGCAACAATATACCGATCCGTTTACCGTTACGCCGGATGTCGGCGAGGGCGAGACGAAATACGTCACCATCCTCACCTACGCCGACAATGACGGTGTACCGTCAGAAACAGCAACCGCGCAGTATGTCTTCTCCAAACCCGAACCCGTCGTTTGTCCGGACTTTATGCTGGTGGACGAGAAAGGCGAGCCGGTCGGAGGAACCCTTTATGCGGTACTGGGTGAACCGTTCGCGGCTCCGACAGTCAAACTGCTGACCGAAGGATACCAATTCTCCGTTTCGTATTCTTCGAGCAACGGAGAAGTGGCTGCCATCAATGATAAGGGCGAGATAGAGCTCGTCGGAGCAGGCGAGACGGTAATTACTGCTGATGTAACCGTTGAAGGCATCAGCAAGGACGAGTGTCCGCTCGATTACCTCACGTATATAATCAGTGTGGCCCAGCCGGAAGACCTTGAACCGCTGCCTGCCGATAAAGAGACGACCATCGACTTCTCTGTTTATGATCCTACAAAAGAAGACGGATTGTTCCTCGGTATCACTCTCGGCGCGAAAGACGAGTACAACGCAACGGAAGGATGTATGCAGATAAGCACCACCAACACCGAGGAGGAGATTGACGCGAAACTGAATGCCGCCTTTGCGGGTGCCGCTTCGTTCAAGTCGTTGCTGCCGGGTACCATCACCCTCCGGCTCAGCAAGGGACCGGGTACGATAGAGATTGACTGCCAAACCGTTCCGGGTTATACACTCCAAGTGCGTATAGCGGAATACGGTACGGCGTATATCACATCCACTATCGAACAGGCACAGCGCGGCAAAGCGACCGTAAGCTACAACGTGACGCAGGATACCTATGTGGTCATCTATCTCGAAGGCACGTCCAAGGGGGCGGCTCCCGCACGTATTGCCGCTTCCCCCGAGGAGGAAGGTGCCGGCGCGTATATCTACGCCATCCGGATTATACCTTCCCTGACTCCTACCGGTATGGAGACCGTCGGCAGCGACAATGACGCTAACATCAACGCTGCGGCTGCCCGCAAACTGCTTATCAACGGCAATCTCTACATACTCCGCGAAGGCCGCATCTACACCGCTACAGGCGCGAAAGTTAGGTGAAAACTGAAAACTGAAAACGAATAAAAGTGCGGCAAACCGCACTTTTATTTGTGTATTAGGAAAAAGCACAATACTTTTGCAGCGGATTTCACTCCGAAAACGGGTGCAATTATATGAAATTTTACACACAGGAACAAATGACTGACAAGCACGTCGGAGTTAAAGGAACACCTGCACGTGAAGAATACGACGGGCAGGTGGAACTGTTGCTTATTG
This sequence comes from Paludibacteraceae bacterium, assembly GCA_017962005.1. Lineage (GTDB taxonomy): Bacteria > Bacteroidota > Bacteroidia > Bacteroidales > Paludibacteraceae > Colicola. The sequence continues at coordinate 20,368 of JAGCWE010000025.1, forward strand.
GTGATGCCATCCGCCGTACACGACAGGCCCAATCACTTTCTCAGGAACAATTGGGAGAGTTGGTTGGTGTGCAAAAAGCTCAGATATCGCGTTTGGAAAACGGCAAGAACCTGACATTGGCTTCGATTGCCAAACTTTTCAAAGCCTTGAATCAGAAAGTGGCGCTCGACATCCCCTCTATTGGACGTGTTGCACTCTGGTAAGATGTCCCACCGCCGCCGGAGTAAAGTAAAGATTACTCTGCTCTATAAACAAAAAAGGGCTGAATTTCGGTTTCGTCCTTTTTGTACACTAAATTCTGCGAATTATTGCTGAAACAGGTCGTCGAGGGTGAGTTGGCACTGGATGCCACCTGAATATTGGTTGGCTTTCAGACCAAACGTGCTTTTGATTTTTCGACCTATAGGTCAAATTTTTACACAAAGGAACAAATGACTGACAAGCACGTAGGAGTTAAAGGGACACCGGCACGTGAGTCGAACATCGAACTGCTGCGGATAGTGGCGATGCTGATGATTGTGACGCACCATGTGGTCATCAACGTGTCAAACACCTACTATGAGATGTATGTGCAGCGCGCGTGCGAGCCGGCGTTCTACCTCTACAACGCATTGGTCATCCACGGGGTCAATCTCTTTGTCATGATTTCCGGCTACTGCGGCATACGCGCAACGCTGTCCAAAGGGGTGTCCCTCTACCTCAAATGTGTGATGTACGGCATGTTGGGAGTCGCCGTGTGGCTCCTGCTGCCGGGTCACACCTTTGCGTGGGGACTGACGGAGCCGTATGTCTATGTCATCTCCTCCAACAGCGCGTGGTGGTTCATACGCTACTACATGTTCCTGTTCGTGCTCTCGCCCTTCATCAACAAGGTGTTTGACTGCTGCACGCGCAGGGAGGTCTATGTCCTGACGCTCATCCTCGCCGTCGTGTCGGTGTACTTCGGATGGATGCACAACGATGTGGTCAATATGAACGGCTACACGTTCATCAACTTCGTCTGGATGTACTGCATCGGACATTGCATCCGCCTGTCCATGCCCGAGATACGGAAGGTGCGTTTCAGCCGGTGGTACGCGCTGGCATTGTGGGCGGTATGCGTCCCCCTGACGGCGTGGGGCGAGTACCATCATTGGTCGCTGGCGGTGTTCGGCTACAACAGCCCCTTCATCGTACTGGGCACTATGGGGCTGTTCGTCTTTTTCGCCTCGTTTGAGTTTAGGAGCAGGCGGGTGAACACGATAGCGGCATCGACACTGGGAGTCTATCTTGTACACGGACACTTCCAGATTGGTCCCTGCTTCATCAATTACGCCTCATCCCACTATTCGGCGGCCTGGCAGATTCCCCTGTTCGCATTGGGCATCTTCGTGATTTGTTCGGTGCTGTCAATGGGGATTGACGCCCTTACCTCCAAGGGGTTGCGACACATAGGCGACAGGACGACAACGAAAACCGCCATCATCGTTTCTGCGGTGCTGGCGGTTGTGTGGGTGGTTGTTCACGCGTAGGGCTACTTGACGGCGTCCTCGGGAACCGGCACCACGAAACAGCCCTTGAACTGCTTGTCCAATTTCTGGCACGCCTCTTTGGCTTCCGCCTCGGTAGCGTACTCGCCGTACATGTACTTGTACCATTCCCCGCGACGCACACGGAAGCACCCTTTGAGGCCTTTGAACTCGCTGTCGTTCTTCTTCAGCACATTGCGTGATGCGAACAGCTGCACGGTAAAGCGCGGCTTGGCATGCTGCTGTTGGGGCTGCGGAGCCTGTTGGGTCTGCTGTGCCCGGGCGGGTTGCGCCTGTTCGGGCTGTTGGGGCTCTTCCGTTCCGGCTTTCTCCTGCTGCGGAGGCTCGGGTGAGGTCACGGCTGCCTGCCCGGACGGCTGCTTGTCCGCTTTGGGCTTGTAGTAGGCGGACAAGGCGTTGAAGATGGCGTCCGTTATCTCGCGCTTGCCCTTGTCGGAACCGAGGTACTTCTCCTCCTCCTTGTTCGAGACGAACCCCATCTCCACCAGCACGCTGGGACAGGCGGACTTGAGCAGGACCAGGAAACCCGCCTGCCTTACGCCGCGGTCGGTGCGGTTGTTGTCGCCCACGAAACGCTGCTGGACCATCGAGGCGAAGCGCAGGCTGTTGTCCATGTACTGGTTCTGCATCAACTCGAAGATGATGTACGAGTCGATGCTGTTGGGGTCGAACCCTTGGTAGGTGGTCTGGTAGTCCGCCTCCAGTTTGATGACGGCGTTCTCACGCATCGCCACATCAAGGTTCTTCTCCATCTTCTCCGTACCCAGTATATAGACCTCCGCGCCGTACGCGCTTCGGGTCTCTGCGGAGTTCGTGTGTATGCAGATGAAGAGGTCGGCGTTGTTGCGGTTGACTATGTTCGCACGTTCCTGCAACGGGATGAAGATGTCGGTGGAGCGCGTGAGCACCACCTTCACGTCGGGATAGGCTGTGCGTATCTTCGACGCGAGACGAAGCGAGATGTCAAGGTTCAGGTCCTTCTCCTGCAACTTCAGGTAGTGGCCGATGGCACCATAGTCCTTGCCTCCGTGGCCGGCGTCAATCACAACGGTGAAGGCGGAGGCGGTGAACGGTGTCAGAAGAAAACAGAGAATGACGAACGGGCGGAAAAAGTATCGCATAGGTACTGGCTTTTTCAAAGGAATGCAACAAAAGTAGTGCCAATAATCAGTATTCAATCGTACTTTGGCACGAAAAATGCGGAAAAACGGATAAAAAACAAGAAAAACGAAGAATAGTTGCACAAGTGGCGGAAAACGGCTATCTTTGCGCGCTTGTTTTTGCAGGCTTTCTTCGGAAAGAGAGGACCTATGACTGAAAGCGATTTTTCATACGAGGAAGAGCAGATGATTGAGCGCGAGTTCGAGGCGTTGCTCGACGATTACGCCCATACGATGCACCGCCAGAAGGTGGACATTATCACGCGCGCCTTCCGCTTCGCCAATCAGGCGCACCACGGCGTGCGCCGCCTGAGCGGAGAACCCTATATACTCCACCCCCTTGCTGTCGCGCGCATCGTCGTACGGGAGATAGGACTGGGCAGCACCAGCATCTGCGCCGCGCTGCTACACGACGTGGTGGAGGACACCGACTACACCACGGAAGACATAGAGCAGCGTTTCGACAAGAAGATTGCCATGATTGTGGACGGCCTGACCAAAATCAGCGGAGGCGTCTTCGCCACGCAGGACGAGAAGCAGGCCACGAACATACGCAAGCTCGTGCTCACCATGTCCGATGACGTGCGGGTGGTGCTCATCAAGATAGCCGACCGCCTCCACAACATGCGCACGCTGTCGGCTCAGTCGGCCGCCAACCAGCGCAAGATTGCCAAGGAGACCATGCTCATCTACGCGCCTCTGGCGCACCGCCTGGGACTGTTCCCTATCAAAAGCGAACTGGAGGACCTCAGTTTCCGCTACCTGCATCCGGACATCTATCAGGAGATTGAGAGGAAGCTGAACAAAGTGCTGGAAACCCAGAAGGACGACCGCCGCGTGTTCATGGAACCCATACGCGAGAAACTGACCGCCATGGGTATGCGCTTCAGCATCTCCGCACGGGTCAAGTCGGTCTATTCGATATGGGAGAAGATGCAGAAGAAGAACATCCCGTTCGAGGATGTCTATGACCTCTTCGCCATAAGGATTATCTTCGAGCCGACCGAGGGACTGCCCGAAAAGGACCAGTGCTGGATGATTTATTCGGCGGTGACTTCCATCTACCGCCCCCACCCCGAACGCATACGCGACTGGATATCCATTCCCAAGTCCAACGGCTATGAGGCGTTGCATGTCACGGTGATGAGCAGTTTCGGCTACTGGGTGGAGGTCCAGATACGCTCGGAACGGATGCACGAACTGGCGGAGAAGGGACTGGCGGCGCACTGGAAGTACAAGTCGGAGAACTTTGAGGAGTCCGAACTCGACCACTGGCTGCTGGACATCAAAGACATTCTGGACCATCCGGATTCCGACGCGATGGCTTTCCTCGACACGTTCAAGCTCAACCTGTTCGCCGACGAGGTGTTTGTCTTCACGCCCAAAGGGGATATGAAGACGCTGCCGAAAGGCTCATCCATCCTCGATTTCGCCTACTATATCCACTCCGAACTGGGCGAACACTGCATCGGTGCGAAAGTGAACCACAAGATGGAGTCCATCAGTTACCGTCTGATGGGAGGGGACCAGGTGGAGATTCTCACATCGCAGAAGCAACTGCCCGAACCCGAATGGCTGAACATGGTGCTCACCGCCAAGGCGCAGAGCGCCATCAAGCATTACCTCAACCGGCTGTACGGAAGCGACAAACGCATCACGGAGCTGAAGTGGATCACCATCCTGCTTCGCGGCAACGACAATTTCGGCGTGCTGGTGAAGATTCTCAATGTCATCAGCGAGGACATGCACCTCAACCTGAAAAGCCTGCATACGGAGGTGGAGGAAAAGCGCTTCGAGTGCAGAATCGTCCTGTCCGTCTATGACGAGGAGTCCGTCAGCGAGTTGTGCCGCAAACTGAAGGAACTGCCCGACCTGACGGACGTGGAGCGGGTGCGCGATGACGATGCCGGCAACACGCAGGAGGAGAAGAAGGAACACAACGACAACTAACAACCATAAACACACAAAACCAAACCTACAATGAAAAAGATTCTTATGATTCTGGCGGGCGTGATGACAGCAGGTATGCTGTTCGCCCAGGAGCCTGTCATTGAGTATGACAAGACTGAACACGATTTCGGCAAGATTAACGAGGCGGACGGCCGTGTGACCACGGTATTCACGTTCCGCAACACCGGCATGTCGCCGCTGGTGCTCAACAACGTACGCGCCAGTTGCGGTTGCACCACCCCCAAATGGACCAAAGAGCCGGTAGAGCCCGGACAGGAGGGACAGATCACGGTTACGTTCAACCCGAACGGCCGTCCCGGACACTTCCAGAAGACCATCACCGTAACCTCCAACGCCAAGAAGGAGACTACCAAACTCTACATCAAGGGCGAGGTCATTCCGAAGACCGTGAAGCCGGTGGACAAGTTCCCCGTGAAGATGGGTGCGCTCAGTCTGGTGACCGGCGAGATGGATTTCGGCGATGTGAAGAAAGGCGCTATCGTTACCAACACCATCGGTTATGCCAACCAGCAGGAGGATGCGTTCACTCTGGCGTTCAACAACACCGTGAACTATATAAACGTCTTCCCTGCCCTCAACCAGGAACAACTGACTGTTGACAAGAGCCAGAAAGGCGACGTGCAGGTACAGTTCGACTCGCAACTCTTCCCGACCTACGGTCCCGTGGAGGAGACGGTTGCCGTCGTTATCAACGGACAGAAAGACGCGAAGCACGTTATCAAGGTGCGCGCCAACGTGGTGGAGGACTTCTCGATGCTGACCGAGGAGCAGCTTGCCAACGCCCCCATCATGACGATGAGCGGCGAACTGAACCTCGGCACATTCAAGAAAGGCAAGAAAGCCAAAGCCGTCTTCCATATCTCGAACGCCGGTCAGAACCCGCTGCTCATTCACCGCATTGTCGCTGACAACGCCAATGTGAACATTGCCAAGCCGAAAGAGGTCCGCTCGGGCAAGAAAGGCAACTGCACCGTGACCATTCAGGCAACTGATGCCGGCAGCTTTGAGATGCCCGTCACCGTCATCACCAACGACCCGAAACAGCCCGTCAGAAAAGTGACCATGCGTTGGACCGTGGAATAAAACCGACAACCGACTGTCCTATGCAGCATCCGGAAAACGACAAGCAGTACAAGGGGCTGGTGGTCAATGAGGGCGTGAAGAACCTGCCGCAGGTGAACCCTTACGCCACCTTCCGGCGCAAGAAGCGCGAACTGACCGTAGAGGATTACGTGGAAGGCATCCTTCACAACGACATCACCATCCTCGGCCAGGCTGTCACCCTGATTGAGAGCAATCTGCCGAAAGACCAGGCGACAGCCCAGAAAGTGATTGAGCAATGCCTGCCCCATTCCGGCAACTCGGTACGCTTGGGCATAACGGGTGTTCCCGGTGCAGGCAAATCGACCTTCATTGAAGCCCTCGGCACGATGCTCTGCCATCAGGGCAAGCGTCTCGCCGTCCTTGCCATCGACCCTTCCTCCGAACGGAGCAAGGGGTCGATACTGGGCGACAAGACACGTATGAACGAACTCTCCACCGAAGCCAACGCCTTCATACGCCCTTCCCCCTCGGCGGGCAGTCTGGGAGGCGTGGCGAGAAAGACACGCGAGACCATCGTCCTGTGCGAAGCGGTGGGTTTTGACACCATCATGGTGGAGACCGTAGGCGTCGGACAGAGCGAGACGGCGGCACATTCGATGGTGGACTTCTTCCTGCTGCTGCAGGTTACCGGCACCGGCGACGAGCTGCAGGGCATCAAGCGCGGCATAATGGAGATGGCGGACGGAATAGCCATCAACAAGTGCGACGGCAGCAACATCGAGCGCGCACAGGCAGCGCGAGTCAGTTTCAAGAACGCCCTCGCGCTCTTCCCGCCCACTGAATCCGGATGGAAGCCCTACGCTGAGACCTGCTCGTCGGTGGACAAGACCGGCGTGCTCAAGGTGTGGAAGATGGTGGAGGACTATATCCGTTTCACCAAGGAGACCGGATACTTTGACCACCGCCGCACACAGCAGGCGAAGTACTGGATGTACGAGACCATCCATTCCGCGCTGCTGAACGGTTTCTACCAGCACCCCGTGATGGAGAGGATGATTCCCGATATGGAAAAACAGGTATTGGACAACA
>JAGCWE010000026.1 GCA_017962005.1 Paludibacteraceae bacterium
AGAGTACCAGCTCGCACAAATGTATATCCGGAAGGCTCTGCATGGATTCAACGAGCAACCCATACCTGATGAAGTGCTGCAACACTATCAAATTATAATGAAAGCCAAATGAAACGTTTATTGACACATGTCCTGTTCGTAGCCGTTGTTGTATGGCTGTTGGCATCGTGTGCTGCTTCCAGGAAAACAGTCTTGCCGCAACCACCAGCACATACTACAGCTGAAGTCAAGCGCGCAACTGTCAGGATTGAGACAGGAGGTAACAAATTCTCTGTTGGCTGTCAGTTGCAAACCGTCTTTGACTCTCTCTGTATCGTTTCTGTGCAACCCCTTTCGGGTATGGAAATGTATGCATTGCACGCCACTCCTGATCAATTGCTTGTCATTGACCGTATGCACCAGCGATACGCAATAACCGATTACCAGACGGTTAATGCCGTCATCAATCCGAAGATAGACTTTCAGCAGCTCCAGAATATGGTCAGCGGCATTGACTTGCCACAAGGGGTAATTACTTTGATTCGGCATTTCTCAGCGGGAAAGCAGGAAGCCGAAATCTCTATCACGTTCCCTGAAATACGATACGACCAACCGTTGACCACCAGACCGCGTAAAATAAGCAACTATCAGAAAACCGACATCAAAACACTCCTTAAAAACGTTCTTTGACCACTATGCGTCTTCGCTTATACATACCCGTTTTTCTGCTTCTTACTGTTTGTGTGTCCGTGCTCGCAGATGATGATATCAAAGACCTGCAGAAACAGCAAAAGAAACTCGAACAGCAACTTCAGCAGACTTCTGAAATGTTGTCACAAACAAAAAAGGATGAGAAGGCAACCGTCACTAAACTCAACCTGCTCAACCAGGATATCAAAACACGGAAAAAACTCATCAAAAATATCAACAAGGAGATCAGCGTGCTTGACACGGACATACGCAACCTCAATACGCAGCAAAAGCAGAACAGCAACGAGATAGCACGTCTCAAGCAGGATTATGCCAGACTCGTTCGGCAAACGCACTACGCCGACCTTCATGCATCGCCGTTACTCTTCCTTTGTTCTTCGGACAATTTTCAGCAACTCGTCAGAAGGATACGTTATATGAAGCGTTTTGCCGACTACCGCAAGCAGCAAGTCGCACGAATAGAAGACCTCCAGACGCAAATCGTCATCCAAAGCAACCTGCTTAATAGCCGTAGAATGGAGCGCTCGTCAGCACTGCAGTCACAAAAACGTGAACAGGACAAACTCAATCGCGACGAACGCAAGCAGCGTACAATGCTTGGCGACCTCAAGAAGAAAGAAAAAGAACTCATCGCGCAGCAAAAGAAACAGCAGAAAAAGGCCGACGAGCTGCAACGCAAGATAGACCAGCTCATTCAGCAGCAAGCTAAATCAGACCTGACCAAAGAGCAGAAACTCATTGCCGGAGGTTTTGAAGCCAACAAGTCAAGACTGCCATGGCCCGTTGAAAAAGGATTCATCAGCGGATATTTCGGTACGCACCAACACCCCGTTTATGAACATGTAACAGTCAACAACAAAGGTATCTACATTCAGACACCTGCAGACTCCTACGCCAGAACAGTATTCGATGGGGAAGTCACCAGTTGCATTTTGCTTGGTAATACTTATGCCGTCATCGTGCAGCACGGAAACTACAGGACTGTCTATTCCAACCTCAAGAAACTGCTTGTCAAGCAGGGTGACCAACTCAAGACAAAACAGAACATCGGCATCATAGCTTCCGACCCGGCACAGGACAACAAAACAGAGCTATTTTTCCAGATATATAAAGACCGCACACTCCTTAACCCGTCACTTTGGATAGCCAAATAATAACAAGAGTATGAAAAAAACGAAGCAACATATCTTCTTCATCGGCACGCTCCTCGCTCTGTGCCTGATTACAGCCTTTCTGCCATCCTGCAAAAAGGACAGCTGGCTTGATTGGAAAGCGCAGAATGCCGCCTTCCTTGCACGCAATATGAGCAACGACAGTGTTCAAACCACACCGTCCGGCTTGCAGTACAAAGTCATACGGCAAGGCATCAAAGGCACGAAACCTGACGAACTAAAACACGTCCGCATCAAGTACACGGGAAGTCTTATCACGGGCGACATCTTTGACCAAAGTGACAACGCTTCCTTCGCCGTAACCGAAGTTGTGGACGGATTCAAGGAAGGACTGAAAAAGATGAACAAGTCGGGACACTACATCTTCTACATTCCTCAGGAACTCGGATACGGAAAGGAGGAACAAGGTACTCAAGGGCAAAAGAACTATATACCCCCATATTCAACCCTCATCTTCGATGTCGAATTGTATGATGTGTATTGAACTATTCGAATGATAATACGTAAAGCACATACATTTCTAATACGCATTCTGCCGCTCGCTTGCAGCCTATTCGGTTTTGCATCTTGCGAAAATAAGACCAACCCGATACCGCGATTCCCTGTTTATCTTGATCTTGATATACCGGCACTATACCCGCATTTCGTTCCTGACAACGGTTACCAGACACTTGTTTTCACGCAGAAAAGATACGAAAACGAACTCATCGGATACGCAGGGGTGTTGGTATGGATAGGTATGGACGGCAGGTACTACGCTGCCGACTTGTGCTGTCCCCTTTGTCTTGACCCCAAGCAGCCTGTTAGCGTTGATGGGATATTCGCTGTTTGCAGCACATGCGGCGAACAATTTGATCTCAGTTACGGACTCGCCACACCGGTCAATGGAATAGCAAGACACCCTTTGCGGCCTTTCGGCACAAGGCTTGCTGGCTCCATACTGCAAATAAGGAACTGAAAAAATCTCTCTCTATGGCATATACAGACGACAACATTATCCATCTTGATGACCGCGAACATATACGCCAGCGACCCGGCATGTACATCGGAAAACTCGGTGACGGCAGCCATTCTGATGACGGAATTTATGTACTCATCAAGGAAACCATTGACAACTCCATTGACGAGTATAGGATGGGAGAAGGCAAGAACATCATTCTCTCTATTCAGGACGGCACTGTTACTGTGCGCGATTTCGGACGAGGCATACCTCTCGGTAAAATGATTGAAGCCGTTTCCATTCTCAATACAGGTGCCAAATACGATACGAAAGCATTCAAAAAATCTGTTGGTCTGAACGGTGTCGGTCTCAAAGCTGTTAATGCGCTCAGTCTCGACTTTGAAGTGCAGGCATGGAGAGATGAACAGACGCGCCGCGCACGGTTTCACCAGGGGAAACTCATTGAGGATATTGGCATTCAAACCTATACGGGAGATGAGAAACGTGGTACATTAATCCGATTCACGCCAGACAACTCCTATGGACTCTTTGAGAACTATGCCTTCCGGGATGATTTTGTAGAAACAATGATGCGCAATTATGCCTACCTCAATACAGGACTCATACTCACCTACAACACCAAACGCTTCTACTCCAAAAACGGACTGTTCGACCTCCTCACTGAACAAATGACCGACATACCCTTGTATCCCATCATCCACCTCAAAGGAGAGGACATTGAGATAGCGCTCACCCATACCAACCAGAACAACGATGAGTACTTCTCCTTTGTCAACGGACAGCATACCATTCAAGGCGGTACACACCAAATGGCATATCGCGAAGCCATCGGACGGACCATCAAGGAGTTCTACAACAAGAATATGGAACTTGCTGACATACGCAATGGGCTTGTCGGTGCAATCGCCATCAACGTGTCAGAACCCGTCTTTGAAAGCCAGACGAAAGTCAAACTCGGCTCCAAAGATATGGAAAAGGGTGGGGTGAGTGTCAATAAATTTGTCAACGACTTTGTCAAGCAGCAACTTGACAACTATCTCCATAAGCACCCCGAAGTAACAGAAGTCCTCTTGCAGAAAATACAGGACTCTGAAAAGGAACGCAAAGCCATACAGGGTGTGACCAAGGCGGCAAGGGAACGCGCGAGAAAGAACCTCCTCAATAACCCCAAACTGCGCGATTGTCAGGTTCATTACAATGACCCCAAACCTACATACGAGTCGCGTGACAAAGCAGCCAAAGCCAAAGACTCCGAAGATATGGAGCGAACCGACCTGCGGGAGGAAACATCCATCTTCATCACAGAGGGACTGTCCGCATCGGGAAGCATCACCAAGAGCCGTGATGTCCGTACACAAGCTGTTTTCTCTCTTCGAGGCAAACCGCTCAACTGCTTTTCGCTCACCAAGCAGGTCGTTTATGAAAATCTTGAGTTCAACTGCCTGCAGTCAGCGCTCAATATAGAGGATGGTCTTGACGATCTCAGATACAACAAAGTCATCATCGCTACCGATGCTGATGTGGATGGTATGCACATACGGCTGCTGATGCTCACTTTTTTCCTGCAGTTTTTCCCTGACCTTGTCAAGAAGGGACACGTCTATATACTCCAGACCCCCCTTTTCCGCGTCAAAAACAAACAGGAAATACGCTACTGCTATTCCGAGGAGGAAAGACTGCGCGCGCTCGACGAACTCAAAAATCCCGAAATAACACGATTCAAAGGACTCGGAGAAATATCCCCTGATGAATTTAAGGGATTCATCGGCAAAGCTATACGTCTTGACCAAGTTACCCTGCGCAAGGAGGATGCCGTGCAGGACCTGCTCACTTTCTATATGGGGACCAACACGGCGGAAAGGCAGAACTTCATCATCAACAACCTGGTGGTGGAGGAAGACCGTGTCGAAAACAACTGAACTTTTAACCAACTTCTCTTAAATCTAAATTCTTAGCAATATGAAAACTCTTTTAATGATACTCGACGGATGGGGTATTGGCGAAAAACGCAAAACCAATGCCATATATTATACATCCACCCCCCACTGGGATAATATCCTCAAAAACTATCCTAACAGCCAACTCCAAGCATCCGGTGAAAACGTCGGGTTGCCCGATGGACAAATGGGCAACTCCGAAGTAGGACATCTCAATATCGGTGCAGGGCGGGTTGTCTATCAGGACCTTGTCAAGATTAACAATGCCATCAAGGACGGTTCCATTCGGCATAATCCGGAGATAGTGTCAGCCTTTACTGCCGCACAGCAGCAAGGAAGGCAACTCCATATAATGGGTCTTACTTCCAACGGAGGTGTACACTCGTCAATGGAGCACCTGTTCGCACTCCTGGATATCGCTCGCGATTACGGCTTGAACGGAAAAACATTCGTCCACTGTTTTATGGACGGACGCGATACTGACCCACGTTCGGGAATAGGCTTCATTGACAGTCTCGAGCAGTATATGACCCGGTCATGCGGGGAGATTGCATCCATACAGGGACGGTACTACGCTATGGATCGCGATAAAAGGTGGGAACGCATACAAAAGGCGTACGATTGTCTTGTCGGAGGAAAGGGTAACTGTTATGAGTCAATGCACGAAGCGGTGCTCGCTTCCTACGACAAGGGTGTTACAGACGAGTTCATCCTCCCCATTGTTCATACGCGGAACGGCAAGCCCGTCGCTACAATCAAAGACGGTGATGTGGTAATCTTCTTCAATTACCGAAACGACCGTGCACGCGAAATAACCGAGGTTCTTACGCAGAAGAATTATCCTGATTTCGGTATGCATACTCTCCCGGGTCTCAATTACTACTGTATGACTCCTTATGAGTCAACCTTCAAGGGCGTGCACATACTTTTTCCTAAAGAGGATGTAAGAAACACCCTCGGAGAGGTGTTGGCGAAACACGGAATGAAGCAACTCCGTATCGCAGAAACAGAGAAATTCGCCCATGTCACATTCTTCTTTTCCGGCGGTCGCGACCTTCCCTTTGACAACGAGGACCGTATCCTTATTCCTTCGCCTAAGGTTGCCACATACGATTTGCAGCCCCAAATGTCTGCACCTGAAGTTACTGCGGCACTCACTGATGCAATTGACAAACGCCTGTACGACTGTGTCATCCTCAATTTCGCCAATGGGGATATGGTCGGACATACAGGGAAATACAATGCTATTCAGCAAGCGGTTGTAACCATTGATATATGTGTGGACAACGTGGTGCGCTCGGCACAGAAAAACGGATACGAAGTCATTATCATTGCCGATCACGGCAATGCCGATTTTGCCATCAACCCTGACCGTACACCCAATACTGCACACTCGCTCAATCCCGTACCTTTCGTCTATATCCCCTCTCCGCATAACCATAAGACGGAGGTACATGCCACTGTGCAGAACGGCATTCTCGCTGATGTGGCACCCTCCCTATGCTATCTGCTCGGTATTCCCCAGCCGGCAGACATGACAGGACACAATCTTATTACTGTCAGCCGCACGTGCAAGAGAAAGTGAGCACACTCAAAGCCAGGTACGCGAACAGCCATCCCTTTGTCAAGGTATTGCAATGGATGGGAGCGGTAGTCCTGCTCACTATCTTTGCTTTGTCAGTACTCTCACTGTTGCAAAAACGATGCGGATGGGATTCGGCTGACATCAACCTGCTCAAAGCGATACAGGCTCTTCAGACTGTTTGTGTCTTTGTCCTTCCGCCGCTCGTGGTCGCTTATCTGTGGACGGAGCAGCCCGTGCGGTGGTTGCACATGCAAAAAAACTCCTGTCCGGTTACTTTATGGTTTCTTGTGCCGCTTTCCATACTTATTGCCGCACCCGGTATCAACCTGCTCGCCCATCTGAACCAACAACTGACGCTCCCTGCCTTCCTGCAACCGATAGAAGACATAATGAGGGAAATGGAACAGAAGGCTGAATACCTTACCGGACGTTTTTTGCAAGTATCCACCATCGGAGGGCTGCTGCTTAACATGTTTATTATGGCATTTCTTCCGGCAATGGGAGAGGAAATGACCTTTCGCGGATTGCTTCTCAATGCATTGACATCACGGCACACTACACATCGAGCAACTTTGCATCTCGCTGTCTGGGGAGTAGCGATTCTGTTTTCTGCTGTGCATCTCCAGTTCTACGGATTCATCCCGCGTATGCTACTCGGCGCCTACCTCGGATATTTGCTCATATGGACAGGTTCGATGTGGCTGCCCATACTTGCTCATTTCACCAACAATGTGTTTGCCGTACTGGCATATTTCGTTGCTTTCCGCTGCCAGACCGATACTGCATTGCTTGAATCTATCGGGACAGGCGACACTCTTTGGATAGGCATTGCAAGTCTCGTTCTCTCCCTCTTTCTCATCCTGTATATTCGCAAGATATCAACCACAGAACGTCAATCTGCATAAATCAATACCTGCGTATGACATATGACCAATCCATCCAACGCGCCGAACAACTAATCCAGCAACTCGAACAGGCTGGTCCCATTGGCGCGAAAGAATATCACGAAAAAGCAAAGGAAATTAAAACCTTGCTTGATGAGTGTGAAAAACAACTGCTCAATCTGAATTACACCGAAACATAGCGTTTTTGAAAAAAATCTGTGAGTTATTGAAAACTATTTGTATGCAGGAGTTATTAACAAACGTGTGCTTGTTTTTATCGGGGTTGGCAAAAGCCCCGATTTTTATTGTTGAAAACTTTTTCTGACAAAGTTTTTCACCTTTCCGAAATCATACTACTTTTGCAATCCGTTTCGGCAATTTCGAATATCGAAATAACTAATATATATATGGAAACATACATTATCAAGCGCGATGGAAAACAAGAGATATTCTCCATCGACAAGATTAAAAACGCTATTGAAAAATCCTTTTTGGCTGTAGGTGCCTACGCTACAGAAGAAACGCTTGTCGCGATTCTCTCACATCTTCGTATTCAGGGTGGGACCAGCGTTGAGGAAATTCAGAACCAGGTCGAAGTGGCGCTGATGTCCGAAGGATATTACCAAGTTGCCAAGGCGTACATTCTCTATCGTTCCAAACATCAGGAGGACCGCGAGACACAAGCCAAACTCAACTTCTTGAGCAACTACTGTGATGCCGCCAATGCCGCTGAAGGTTCCAAGTACGATGCGAATGCCAATGTTGAGCACAAGAACATTGCAACACTCATAGGCGAACTCCCCAAATCCAACTTTATCCGTCTCAACCGCCGTCTGCTTACTGACCGTATCAAGCAGATGTTCGGGAAGGAAGTGGCAGACAAGTACATTTCCCTGCTAAACCAGCATTTCATCTACAAGAACGACGAGACATCCATCGCCAATTACTGCGCGTCCATCACCATGTACCCCTGGCTCATCGGAGGCACCAAGTCCATCGGAGGAAACGCCACACAACCTACTAACCTCAAGTCTTTCTGCGGCGGATTCATCAATATGGTCTTTATGGTCTCCAGTATGCTCTCCGGCGCGTGCGCCACGCCCGAGTTCCTTATGTACATGAACTATTTCATCGGCAAGGAATATGGCAAGGATTACTGGAAGGAACCTGACAAGGTGGTGGATTTCAGCCTCAAGCACCGCACGATTGACAAAGTGATTACCGATTGTTTCCAGCAGGTCGTCTATTCCATCAACCAGCCTACCGGTGCGCGTAACTACCAGTCTGTATTCTGGAACATATCCTATTACGACAAGTACTATTTCCAGTCCATCTTCGGCAATTTCTTCTTCCCCGACGGCTCGCAACCCGACTGGGACGGACTCAACTGGCTGCAGAAGCGGTTTATGAAATGGTTCAACGCCGAGCGGCTTCGCACTGTACTCACCTTCCCCGTAGAGACGATGGCTCTGCTCTCCGAGGACGGCGATTGCAAGGACAAGGAATATGGCGACTTCACTGCCGAAATGTATGCTGAAGGACACTCCTTCTTCACTTACATCAGCGACAATGCTGACTCGCTTGCAAGCTGCTGCCGGCTTCGTAACGAAATACAGGACAACGGATTCAGCTATACGCTCGGAGCTGGAGGTGTCAGCACAGGTTCCAAATCCGTTCTTACAATCAACGTCAACCGCTGCGTTCAATATGCCGTCAGGAACAATATACCTTACCAATCTTTCATCGAAGACACTGTAGATTTGATGCACAAAGTGCAGATGGCGTACAACGAGAACCTTATGGAGTTCCAGCGACGCGGACTGCTTCCGCTCTTTGATGCCGGTTATATCAATATAGCGCGCCAGTACCTAACCATCGGTGTGAACGGTATCGTCGAGGCGGCTGAGTTCCTCGGACTCAAAATCAACGACAACGACGACTACCTCAATTTCGTGCAGACCATCCTCGGTACGGTGGAAAAACTCAACCGTAAATACCGTTCGAAGGACCTGATGTTCAATTGCGAAATGATTCCTGCCGAGAACGTGGGTGTCAAGCACGCCAAATGGGACAAGGAAGACGGGTATGTTGTTCCGCGAGACTGCTACAACAGTTATTGCTACGTGGTGGAAGACACCTCGCTCAACGTCATCGACAAGTTCCGCCTGCACGGACGCAAGTACATTGAGCATCTTACCGGCGGCTCCGCGCTACACTGCAACCTTGAGGAACACCTCTCCAAGGAGCAATACCGTCAATTGCTCAAAGTGGCTGCGGTAGAAGGCTGCAACTATTTTACATTCAACATTCCCAACACCGTATGCAACGACTGCGGACACATTGACAAACGCTATCTGAAGAAATGCCCCAACTGCGGCAGTGAGAACATTGACTACCTCACCCGCATCATCGGCTATATGAAACGCGTGTCCAATTTCTCTGCAGCAAGGCAGGTAGAGGCATCCAAGCGGTACTACGCCAACGGTGAATCGGTATGAAAGTAGCATCCTACGACATCGTTTTTCAGGAAATACCCAAAGAAGTGACACTGGCATTGAACATCAGCCAGTGTCCCTGCCATTGTCAGGGATGTCATAGTCCGCATCTTTCGGAGGACATAGGCGAGCAACTCACGACCGAACTCCTTTCCAATCTCCTTGACCGCTACGGCACGGCAATCACATGCATCTGCATTATGGGAGGCGATGCTGTACCCGATGAAGTCAACTCGTGGCTCGCGTACATCCACAGTCTCGGCAAGAAATCCGCTTGGTACTCAGGAAGGGAAACGAAAGCTGCAGAGGTGGAAGATGCTCATCTCGACTACCTCAAAATCGGTCCTTATGATGAGGAGAAAGGCGGTCTCAGACAACCAACCACCAACCAACGTCTCTTCCGCCGCTGCGACAACGAGTGGGTGGATATTACCTCCATTTTCTGGAAGTAATACAGGCAGTTGAGGTTTTCTTTCATATCGCATGTGCAGACCGAACAAAGGAATGTATATGCGATATTTTTATTTTTTTTTACTTTTCTATCAAAATATTGCCGTATCTTTGTGGCGCAAATGGTGTCCGGGCGGTTCTTCGACTGCTCGGAAAAAGGGAAACAGGTGCGAATCCTGTGCAGACCGGCTGCTGTGAGTTCTGATTTACAGTGTTCATCATTTCTATCAGGTCACTGATGCAATATCGGGAAGACGATGGACAGAGAACGAGCCAGAAAACCTGCCATGAGCAAATATGACACTGACTTTCTTCCCGGATTGGGAAAGCCGGTATGTGTGGTTTGTTGTTATTGCGTGTAAACAAGACGTATATTTATCAACTTAACCTGTTTATTTATGATGAAGAAGATTTATCTCTTTTCAGTCTGCATGTTCCTGACAGGACTGCAACTGCAGGCGGCTCCCGGAGGGCGCGCCAATGTAACCGAGGGTTCCAACGTAGCCACGTTTGAGGACATGTTTGCCGGTATCCAAGAAATCTGGGGCTCCGGTGTCAACCAATGGCAAAGCGGCGTGTACACCTTCACCACCTACAAGGATGTCGCTTATGGTGATCCGTATTACTACTCGTTTGTGGTAAGCGATGAGACTGAAAACACCTCAACGGGGTCTCTGCAACCATACCGCAGTGCGAAAGGCGGTGCATACGAGGGCAGCAACTTTGCTGTCTGGTTTGCTGACTGGTACGGCAACAACAGCATCACGTTTGACCCACAGACTGTTCCCGGTTTCTTTGTGAACAATAACGCTTATACCGTGGCGGCCATTGTGGAAGGGAACCAGCCCCCTGCGCGCCGCTTCACCAAGGACGATGAACTGCTACTCTACGCCATCGGCAAGAAAGACGGAGAAACCGTTGATACCGTTGTTGTAAAACTGGCAACTGACGGAAAATACATCTCTGACTGGACATACGTGGACTTGAGCGTATTAGGCGAGATTGATGAGGTGATGTTCGCAATGAGCACAACAGACCGGATTTCGTATGACGATGGCCTGACATATTACGATAACACACCCACCTATGTCTGCCTAGACAATTTCGGTGCCGCCAAGCCCGAAAACTACGTCGCTCCCGAAATGAGTGTTATTCCTGTAGTGACGGCTCTTGACGAGACAATGAACAGCGCGGCAGCGGAGAAAGTGCTGCTGAACAACCGCCTGATGATTGTTCGTGACGGCGTTATGTACGACCTGCAGGGACGCAAATACTAAGACGTGAGACAAACAATCCTGACAGGATTGACCCTTCTTCTGTCGGTATGGCATCTGTATGCCATGCCGGCAGATTCTTTATCCATCGACACGGTAGCCAGGCAACTGACCATCGATGAGGTGGAGGTTACAGCCCGCCGTCGGATGGACAACGTGATGCCTGTGCAGAGGCTGACCGGCGAACGTTTGCAGCAACTGAGTGTGCAGAACGTGGCGGACGCGCTGCGCTATTTCTCCGGCGTACAAGTCAAGGATTACGGAGGTGTAGGGGGCATCAAGACGGTGGATATCCGCTCGATGGGTTCGCATCACCTCGGTGTTTTCTACGACGGTATTGAGATTGGCAACGCACAGAACGGGACGGTTGACCTCGGCAAGTTCTCAATGGACAACCTGGAGGAGATAAGCCTCTATAACGGACAGAAGAGCGAACTGCTCCAGTCGGCGAAGGATTACGGGTCTGCGGGCACACTATATCTGCGTACGCGCAGACCGGTCTTCAAAACGGACAAGCCATACAACTTGCAAGTCGGAATGAAGGCGGGGACGTTCGGGCTGGCGAATCCCTCCTTGCTGTACGAGCACCGGCTGACTGACAACCTGCATCTGAGCGCAAACGCCGAATACACCTATGCTACGGGACGCTATCACTTCCGAATCCACAAGATGAATCCCGACCATACGGTGGCGTGGGACACGACAGGTATACGCCAGAACGGCGATGTGCAGTCGTTCCGGGCGGAGGCGGGGCTGTTCGGTTACCTTCCCTCCGGCAAATGGCACATCAAGGGGTATTACTACCAGTCGGAAAAAGGCATTCCGAGGGCGATTATCCGTAATGTCTGGACCAGTGCGCAACGCCAATGGGACAGGAACAGTTTCGTGCAGGGATCGTATCAGGACGAGCGGGATTTTGGGGCGCGCCACATCGGGAACGGACACAGAACCCTACGTTGGCTGGCAAGCGCCAAGTACAGCAACGACTACATGCGCTATCTCAATCCTGATACCACCCTGATGTACATTGACAACAAGTTCACCCAGCACGAGGTCTATCTCACTGGCTCACTGCAGTACGATATTTTCTCCTGGTGGGGAGTGTCTGTCTGCGGCGATTACCAGTTCAACTCGCTGTACGCCTCGCTGGTGAACTTTCCTTATCCCCGTCGTCATACCGGGTTGGTGGCGGCGGCAACGGCATGGCATTACAAATGGATTCGTGCGCAGGCGTCCGTTCTCAGTTCGTCTGTCAAGGACGAGATTCGGCGCAGCACACAGCAGACGCAGCACGCGGCGGAGCGTTTGCAGCGCTTCACTCCCGCTGTATTCTTTTCCTATCAGCCCTTGCTAAAGGAGGAACTCTACGTGCGCGCTTTCTACAAGAAGATTTTCCGAATGCCCACGTTCAACGACCTCTACTATACCGATGTGGGCAATATCAGTCTCAAACCCGAGGACGCCACACAGTATGACGCTGGCATTGAGTACACAAAGGCGTTCGATTTCAAGCCCGCGAACATCTTGGAGGGGCTGCAGGTGCATCTGAAGGCAGACGCCTACTTCAATCAGGTGAACAACAAGATTGTAGCTATTCCTAAAGGAAACAGTCAGTACCGATGGCAGATGATGAACCTCGGCTATGTGGAGATTACAGGAGTGGATGCGAACGCGGGACTGACCTTTCTGTTCGCTCATGATGTGAAATTGGATGTGCAGATGACCTACACGTTCCAGCGGGCGCGTGATTTGACCGACCCGAAGGACGAACTGACCTACGGAGGACAGATTGCCTACATCCCGCTACATTCGGGGTCTGTGACCGGATGCATCAGCTGGCGCGACTGGGCGCTCAACTATAGTTTCATCTACGTGGGTGAGCG
Organism: Paludibacteraceae bacterium; assembly: GCA_017962005.1. Classification (GTDB taxonomy): domain Bacteria; phylum Bacteroidota; class Bacteroidia; order Bacteroidales; family Paludibacteraceae; genus Colicola. Next base: position 13,332 of record JAGCWE010000026.1, read on the forward strand.
GTATCACAATTCGGCGAATATACCGATGAACTACGAGCCTTCGTGGTACACACATGATTTGGCTCTGTCCAAACTGTTCCGTTTCCAGAAGTGGAATCTGTCAACTTCTGTGGAGGTGAACAACATGCTCAACCAGCAGTATGACATTATTCTGAACTACCCGATGCCGGGACTGAACGGCAAAGTGGTGTTGAAAGCGATGTTCTGATTCTATGTGTGTTAATAAAAACACCTGCCACACGATTGTTCCTGTTGCGTGTGGCAGGCGTTCAATCGCTTATTCTTTACTATCCATATTCATTGCCGGTTCTTCAGAAACGGGTAGGACATTTCCTTTCGAGTCCTTGAACCGCATTTCGAGCATTCCGAGGCTTTGATTCTCCCTGACTTGTACGCCGTATTGCCACTGCCAGCGGCGTCGGAGGTTGTTGATAAGTCCCCTGCTGGCATACGCGTACACATACGGGTGGAGTTCCACGCGCAGACCTTTTCCGTAGCGTGCGGTCATACGGTCGATTTCGTTTTCCACTGTATCGGTGAAGAGAAGGGTAGGCTGCACTTTTCCTTTGCCTTGACATGTAGGACAAACTTCCATTACGTCCATTTCCACGGCAGGACGCACCCGCTGACGGGTAATCTGCATCAGTCCGAACTTACTCAAAGGAAGGATGTTGTGCCGTGCACGGTCGTGTTTCATCAACTCCCGCATATAGTCATACAGCGCCTGTTGGTTGTCCTTGGAGTCCATATCGATGAAGTCGATGATGATGATGCCTCCGATGTCCCGCAGCCGCAGTTGGTGTGCTATCTCCTCCGCTGCCAGTTTGTTGAACTGGAATGCGTTCTCCTCCTGATCCTCAAACAGTTTTTTTGAGCCCGAATTGACATCAATGGAGAACAGCGCCTCTGTCTTGTCCATAGTGAGGTATCCGCCGTTTTTGAACCCGACTATTCGTCCCAAACCAGTTTTCAACTGGCGTGTGATGTCGTAGTAGTCGAATATAGGCTGTTCTTTGTCGTACAGTTTGACGATATTGGCACAGTCAGGTGCTATCAGTTGCACGTACTGTCTCACTTCGTTATAGACTTGCCGGTCGTTTACCTGCAGGGATGTGAAATCAGAAGTGAACACATCGCGGATGATACCAATGGTTCTGCCCAATTCCTCGCTGACCAGCCTAACGTCCGCATCTTTGTTTTTCTTTTGTGAGGGTGCCTGTTCGGGGTGCTGAAGAACGTGAACGGTATCTTCCCATCGTTGGAGCAGGATTTTGAGTTCGTTGTCAAGTTCCTGTGAGCGTTTGCCTTCAGCCACGGTTCGGATGATGATACCGAAGTTTGGCGGCAGAATAGCCCGTAACAGTTGTGTCAGCCGTTTGCGTTCGCTCTCGCGGTGAATCTTCTGGCTGACCATAACTTTGTCGGCAAACGGAATGAGTACCATATTCCGTCCGGCGATGTTAATTTCTGCCGTTACCCGTGGCCCTTTGGTGTTAATAGGTTCTTTGGTGACCTGCACCGGCAGCATATCGCCCACTTTCAGGTAATCGCCTATCTGTCCGTCTTTTCCCAATTTACGTCCCGTTTGTTCCATCTGCGGCTGACGTTTTCGGTTGGACATGGCTTGTGTCATGTAATTGCGCAGTGCAAGAAACGACTCTCCTAAATCCGGATAGTGAAGAAAAGCTTCTTTTTCGTAGCCAACGTCCACAAAAGCGGCGTTCAGAGCGGGCATGACTTTCTTCACGCGTCCGTAGTAGATGTTTCCTACCGCGTAGTTGTCTTCGTCCCGTTTCTCCCTGCTGAATTCCTGCAGGCGTCCGTCCTCTGTGAAAGCGATGGCGATTTCTGTGGGTTGTACGTCCACAATCAGTTCGCTTTTCATTCTTGTTCAGTATTTCAATAGTTATAAAAAACTTTGTGGCGCGTTTCACCTGCGCCCAAGTGAACGCTTGCCACAAAGTCGGTTACTTATGGTTCTCGTCTTCGCTATAAGCAATTTCGCGAATCAGGCGGAATTACTTATGCTTATGACGATTCTTACGCAGACGTTTCTTGCGTTTGTGCGTAGCCATCTTATGTCTCTTGTGTTTCTTACCGTTTGGCATAGTACGCTTGTTTTGTTAATTGTTCGATTACTATAGATACAAACCGCTTCACGGTTTATTTTTTCATAGCGTTGGAGAACTCTTTCGAAGCCTTGAAAGCGGGGATGTTGTGCTCCGGTACAACGATGGACTCTTTCTTGGTGATGTTGCGTGCGATTTTCTGTTTGCGAACTTTGGTAATGAAGCTACCGAAGCCACGCAGATACACGTTCTCGCCGTTAATAACGTTTTTCTTCACTTCTTCCATTGCGGTTTCCACAATGTTCATAATCGTAACGCGGTCATATCCTGTGCGGATAGCGATGGCGTTCACTAATTCAGATGTTGTCATAATTTTTTGATTTTTATGGTTTTAATTTTTGGTTAATTCAGTCGGAAAAACGCGCAAAAGTACTGCCTATTTTTTTGTTACACAAATATTTCGTTATTTTTTTGCAAAAAAAGATATTCCGTAGTTTTATTTTGCCTATTTTTGCACCCTCATTTATGAATAGGAATATGAAACTTGATTCGCTATACCGCTGGTACGAGCAGAACCATCGCGTATTGCCCTGGCGTGATACGACAGACCCTTACTGTATATGGGTCAGCGAGATAATCCTTCAGCAGACTCGTGTGGCGCAGGGTATGGACTATTATTTGCGTTTTGTGAGCCGTTTTCCCGATTTGCGTTCGCTTGCTGAGGCAGATGAGGACGATGTGCTGCTCTGCTGGCAGGGGCTGGGGTACTATTCCCGTGCGCGCAACCTCCATCGTGCCGCCCGTATGCTGTGGCAGCGGGACGGCAAGATGCCAGACACGTTTGAAGGTCTGCGGCAGATGCCCGGCGTGGGCGACTATACCGCCGGAGCCATTGCCTCCTTTGCATACAACCTGCCGTATCCGGCTCTTGACGGCAACGGTTACCGTGTCCTTTCCCGGCTCTTTGATTCCGATGCCGTCTTCGACACTTCTGCGGGGAAACGGTTTTTCCATCAACTGGCGGACAGTATTCTTGACAGGAACAATCCCCGCCTGTTCAATTCCGCCATTATGGAACTCGGCGCGCTGCAATGCGTTCCCGGACAGCCCGATTGCCGAATATGTCCGTTGCGTTCGCAATGCATGGCAGAAGCCGCAGGCACGGTCGCCTTACTGCCTGTGCGCAAGCCCCGAAGCGAACTGAAAGACCGATTTCTTTCTTATACCGTCTATCTTTCCGCCGGCCAGACGCTCATCTATCAGCGGCAAGGAAAGGACATCTGGCAGCATCTTTGGGAGTTCCCCGTGCGGGAGACAGATTCTCATCCTCCGATTGACGCGCTTGCCGACTGTCCTATAAATAAGGAATATGTGCACGTCCTCAGCCACCAGCGTCTTCACGCGCGTTTTGTAGTACAGCCTGTGGCATCCCTTGAACCGGTCATGCACGAACTCGCTCCCGCGCTGCCCTCGCTCCGTATCGTTGCGCTGTCCGAGCTGTCGGACTATGCCCTTTCGCGGCTCACGCAAAAAGCCGTGGAAGAATGGCTTGCGTGTCAGAAACTGTAGCCCAGTCCGATTCCAACCACCGCCTTGAACTGCACCCGCTCCTTTTTCACTCCATCGTTGTCGGCGATAAGCACTCCCGGATAGTACTTGAGGCTTGTGGAGAGGGTGACGTTCAGTACTTTGGCGAAGCGGTAGGAGAGGTTGGTGTCCCAGTCCACGTCGAAATAGCCGAACTGGCGGTTGAGGTTGGAGTAGCGGTAGTACACGTCCCAAGTCTCCCCCGGATGGGTCGCCTCGTAGGCGGTCTTGATGTCATATCCCCTGCCTTGGTATGGGGTGTACAGCATCAGAGTGGAACCAAGCGTCATGTTGTCGTATTTGTACGCTATCGTTCCTTTGAAAAAGAAGCCGAACTCGGCGCGCGCGTCGTTGTATTGGATGTCCGGCACGCCTTCTACATTCAGTATGATTTTGTAGGTGCCGTACTTCTCCTGCAGGTAGCGGCGGAAATCATAATCCTTCTCATCAGGCACCATCTCACGATGCTCGGCGGTGTAATACCCGTTCAGTTTGTCGCTCACGTACGCCGTGGTTATACGTCCGGCGACTGGCGAGACGAATACGGAGAAGTCGCAGCCGCTGACCGTATGCTTCCAGTCTATACCGATGCCCATATCGGTATAGGAAGGTGCAAGAAACTTGGAGATGGGCGGGTCGTAGCCCTTTTTTATTTCGCGGCCGATAATGTACTGGCTCTGGAAGCTGCCAAGGACAGTGAGGTACAGGTCTTTGCGGAATTCCCATCCGAACTTGGTAGAGAAATTGATTTTGTCCGAAGCCTTCCTGAGGCGATCTTCGGTCTGGTCAATCCAAGACACACCGAAATCGGTGTCGAAATCGCTTTCCCACGCTATGGCATCCTTGTCATAGAGGAGGTGGAGTCTGACGAAGGTCAGTCCGTTGACGGTGTTCTTGCCACCGCCCGTCCAGTTGACCAGCCCCGTGCCGGTGGCATTCAGACCTATATTGCCGTCAAACTTCCACGCCTTGACAGTTGCCGTGCTGTCCGTCTGCGCGGACAGGCACGCAAAAGCCCCGACACAGAGAACAAGAAGAATGTTCAGTCGTTTCATTGGTATGAGCGTTTTGATTACCATGTCTCTTATGGTATCCGTGTTAAAAATCGCCGCAAAGGTACTATAAATACCGATATGGCACAAGAGAAAGGTGTCCGACATCCGGCAAGGCGTTCCTGCCGATGTGCAAAAAAACTGAAACAACAAGATTTTGTTTTGCCGTATCGGTAAATAGCCGTACTTTTGCGCAAACAACAGCACAGAATCGACGGGCAAAGTGTCTTCATCGGAAATGATTCGTCATATCGGCGTAGTGACAGCAGTGGATGGCAGCAATGTGCGTGTCCGTATAGAGCAGGCGAGTGCCTGTTCGGGATGCCGCGCCAAGGGCTTCTGCGCCTCTGCAGAAGCACAAGAGAAATTCATAGACTGCACTGCCGAGGGCGAAACATTCCAGACAGGCGAACAGGTGGAAGTCCTTGTCCGTGAGCAACTCGGAATGAAGGCCGTTCTCCTTGCCTACGTGCTGCCTTTCGTGGTTATCATTGTCACGCTTGCGTTTCTTTCCCAATATATGAACAACGAAGCCGTTACCGGCACTGTGGCTCTTGCTGCCGCTGCCGGCTATTTCCTTATACTGGCTTTTGCGTCCAAGAAACTGAAGAAAGTATTCACCTTCAAGGTGAGAAAACCTGCAAAATAAAAACTCACATAATAAAAACCAAAACGTTTTATGAACTTAATTTTGATTGCTTTGCTTGTTTTGGGCATTACGGGACTGGTGGCTGCGCTGCTGCTGTATCTGATTGCCCAAAAATTCAAGGTGGAGGAGGACCCCCGCATCGATCTGGTGCAGGAAGTCCTGCCCGGCGCCAATTGCGGCGGTTGCGGTTTTGCCGGCTGCCGCGCTTTGGCGGAGGCGTGCGTGAAAGCTACTTCGCTGGACGGTCTGCTCTGCCCTGTGGGAGGCGCGCCCGTGATGGAGAAAGTGGGCGCTATCCTCGGAATGGAGGCGGCCGCCGCTGACCCGAAGGTGGCGGTTGTCCGCTGCAACGGCGTATGCGAGGCGCGTCCCCGTACCAGCGAGTACGACGGCGTGCGCAGCTGCCGTATCGAGCACAGCCTCTATGTCGGCGAAACGGCGTGCCCGTTCGGCTGTCTGGGCTGCGGCGACTGCGTGGCCGCCTGCCAGTTCGGCGCGCTCTCGATGGATCCGAAGACGGGCCTGCCCGTGGTGGACGAGGAGAAATGCACCGCCTGCGGCAAGTGTGTGAAAGCCTGCCCGAGGAACATCATCGAACTCCGCAAGAAGGGGCCGAAGAGCCGCAGAATGGTGGTAATGTGCGTGAACAAGGACAAAGGCGCACCGGCGCGCAAAGCGTGTCTCAACGCCTGCATCGGCTGCGGCAAGTGCCAGAAAGAGTGCGGATTCGACGCCATCATCGTGGAGAACAACGTGGCGTACATTGACCCGGAGAAATGCCGTCTGTGCCGCAAGTGCGAGGCGGTATGCCCCACCGGCGCCATACACGCCATCAACTGCCCGCCGAGACCCGCAGCCAAACCTGCGTCAGAGACTCCCGCCAATCAGGGCGCACCTGCCGCTCCCGCCAATGTACAACCTGAAAAGAAGGAGGAACAAGCATGAATACATTCCGTATAGGCGGTGTTCATCCGCACGACAACAAGATCTACTCAGCCCATCAGCCCATCACCGAGTGTCCGCTGCCGCAGAAAGCCATCATCCCGCTGGTGCAGCATATCGGCGCGCCGGCGCAGCCCGTGGTGGAGAAAGGGCAGAAAGTGAAAGCCGGCGAACTGCTTGCCAAGGCAGGCGGCTTCGTCAGCGCGAATATCCATTCGCCCTTCAGCGGCACCATCACCAAGATTGACTCGACAGTCGATGCGTGGGGAATGCGTATGCCCGCCATCTTCATGGACGTGGAAGGCAACGAGTGGCTTGAGACGATTGACCGCACGCCGGATGTCATCCGCGAGTTCAACCTCGAACCCAAACAGATCATCGACCGCATAGCCGATGCCGGCATCGTGGGACTCGGAGGCGCCTGCTTCCCCACCCACGTCAAACTGATGCCTCCTCCCGGAAAGAAAGCCGAAGTACTGATTGTCAATGGCGTGGAGTGCGAACCCTACCTTACCTGCGACCATCAACTCATGCTCGAGCACGGCGAGGAGATCATGATAGGTATCCAACTGCTGATGCGCGCGCTCGGCATACAGAAAGCCGTCATCGGCATAGAGAAGAACAAGCCCGACGCGATTGCGCGTATGCAGGAGCTGGCATCCAAGACGCTCGGCGTGGAGGTGCGCCCGCTCAAACTCAAATACCCGCAAGGCGGCGAGAAACAGCTCATTGACGCATGCATCCGCCGCCAGGTACCATCCGGCGCACTGCCTATCGAGGTAGGGGCCGTGGTGGACAACGTGGCGACCATCTATGCCGTCTATGAGGCTGTGCAGAAACGCAAACCGCTCATCTCGCGTGTGATGACCGTCACCGGCAAGAGCCTCGCCAAACCGGGCAACTACCTGGTACGCTTCGGCACGCCTCTATCGCAGGTTATCGAGATGGCAGGCGGCGTACCCGCTGACACGGGCAAGATTATCGGCGGCGGACCGATGATGGGACGCGCCATGAACAACATCGAAATGCCCGCCAACAAGCGCACCAGCGGCCTGCTCTTCCTGCCCGAGGCGGAGAGCCGCCGCACCGAGCCGGAGAACTGCATCCGCTGCGGCAAGTGCGTCAGCGCATGCCCGATGGGACTGGAGCCGTACCTGCTCGCCAAGCAGGCGGAGCTGCAGATGTGGGACGAGATGGAGCAGCACGACGTGATGGACTGCATTGACTGCGGCTGCTGCCTCTTCACCTGCCCCAGCCACCGTCCCCTGCTGGACTACATACGCATGGGCAAGGCGCAGGTGGGCGGCATCATACGCGCCCGACAGGCGGCACAGACGAAGTAACCGGTTAATGTATAAACAAGTAATCTAAAGTGAATATGAAAAATCTGATTGTAGCCCCTGCACCCCACGTCCATAGCGGCGACAGTGTGCGGCGCAACATGCTGCTCGTCATCGTGGCGCTGCTGCCGGCATACATTATGTCGGTAGTCGCCTTCGGATGGGGGGCGCTCATCACCGCTTGCATCAGCATTGCAGCCTGCGTGCTGTTTGAGTGGCTGATTGCCAAGTATATACTCAAGACCCGACCGACCATCGGCGACCTCTCAGCCGTCCTGACTGGTCTGCTGCTCGCCTTCAACTTGCCGAGCAACCTCCCGTGGTGGATTGTGGTTATCGGCGCGCTGGTAGCGATTGGCATCGGCAAGATGTCGTTCGGCGGACTGGGGCAGAACCCCTTCAACCCCGCTCTCGTAGGACGTGTGTTCTTGCTCATCTCCTTCCCCGTACAGATGACCACATGGCCATTGCCGCAAGGCTTCAATGGCAGTTATGTGGACGCAGAAACAGGCGCCACACCGCTTGCCGCGATGAAGCAGATTGTGAAGAACGGCAACGACAGCCTGGTAGGCCAGCTGCCCGACCTCTGGGACCTGTTCATCGGCTGGATGGGCGGCTCGCTCGGTGAAGTGTGCGCTCTCGCCCTCCTCATCGGCGGTGTCTTCCTCATCTGCACCCGCGTCATCACATGGCACATACCTGTCAGCATTCTTGCCACAATGGCTGTGTTTGCCTGCATCGGATGTCCCGAAGGGATGACGGCAGGCCAGTACATTGGTTATACGCTCCTTACCGGTGGTGCGATGCTCGGCGCGTTCTTTATGGCGACCGACTATGTGACCAGCCCGATGACCCCGTGGGGCAAGATTATCTTCGGTATCGGTATAGGCTTGATTGTGATGGTTATCCGTACCTGGGGCGCATATCCAGAGGGTATGTCGTTCGCCATCCTTATTATGAACGCCGTTACGCCGCTGCTCAATATGTATATCCGTCCCAAACGCTTTGGGGAGAAAAAGAAATAAGGAGGACGTATTTATGAAACGATTGGAATCGAATCTTACCAATATGATGCTGTCGCTCACGCTGGTGACGCTGGCGGCTGCCGCCCTGCTCGGCGGACTGTACGTGATGACCAAAGAGCCTATCGACCTTCAGAAAAAGCAGAAGCAGGAGGCGGCGATCACCTCCGTGCTGCCCGCAGTAGAAGGTATGGAGATTGCTGAACCCGAAGAGAGGGACGGCATGACCCTTCACAAGGCTTACAAGGACGGTCAGTGGATTGCCACTGCCGTGGAGACCGAAGAGAACGGTTTCGGCGGCAAGTTCAAGGTGATGATTGGCTTTGACAAACAGGGCAATGTCGTCAATTACGAGGTGCTGGAGCATCAGGAGACTCCCGGTCTGGGCGACAAGATGGTTGCCTGGTTCAAGAACGCGGACAAACAGGGGCAGAACATCCTCGGCAGCAACCCCGCTGACCGTCAGTTCGTTGTCTCGAAGGACGGCGGCGAAGTGGACGCTATCACGGCTGCCACCATCTCCTCCCGCGCTTTCCTCAAAGCCGTCAGCCGCGCATACAACACCGTCGCCGCCTCGCCTGTAGAAGCCGCCACCGGTGCCAGTCAGCAAGTCAAAGAGCCTTCAGAGATTTCCGAGAACTCCGAGAACTCGGAAAACTCCGAAACCGTATGCGAAACGTCAGAGCAATAAACGTCTAAACACCTAAACATCTAAACTCTTAATTATGAGTAAAGCACTGAATACATTTACCAACGGTCTATTGCGTGAGAACCCCACCTTCGTACTGGTGCTGGGTATGTGTCCCACGCTAGCCACCACGACAAGTGCCGTCAACGGTATGTCAATGGGGCTTGCCACGATGTTTGTTCTGGTATGCTCCAATGTGGTCATATCCCTGCTGCGCAACCTGATACCCGACAAGGTGCATATCCCCGCGTATATCGTGGTGATTGCCTCGTTCGTGACAATGGTGCAACTGCTGATGCAGGCGTACGTGCCCGCAATCTATGAGACCCTCGGTCTGTTCATCCCCCTGATAGTGGTCAACTGTATCGTTCTGGGCCGTGCGGAGGCATTCGCCGCGAAGAACAACGTCGGTCTGTCGCTTCTTGACGGACTGGGCATGGGTCTCGGCTTCACCATTGCGCTGACTGTATTAGGAGCTGTCCGCGAGTTGCTGGGTACCGGAATGTGCTTCGGAAAGATGATCTATCCGGACAGTTTCGGAATGCTCGTGTTTGTTCTTTCGCCGGGCGCCTTCATCGCACTGGCTTACCTGATGGCTGTAGTTAATAAACTTCGTAAATAATTCCCGCTATGGTTTACTTTTTGATTATCATATCTGCGATATTTGTCAATAATATCGTTTTCAGCCAGTTCCTGGGCATTTGTCCTTTTCTTGGCGTAAGCAAGCGCATCAACACGGCGGTAGGTATGGGCGCGGCGGTAACGTTCGTTCTGACCCTTGCCACCATTGTTACCTACCTGTTGCAGAAGTACGTACTTGTTGAGTTCGGTCTGGAGTTTCTTCAGACGATACTGTTCATTCTCGTCATTGCCGCTCTTGTGCAGATGATAGAGATTGTCCTCAAGAAGATTTCCCCGTCGCTGTATCAGGCACTGGGCGTATTCCTGCCGCTGATTACGACCAACTGCTGTATTCTCGGTGTCGCCATTCTCGTGGCAGACGGTACATGGGCGGCCAAAGTCCCCGGCGCAGAAGCAGACCTGCTGCAAGGCACAGTCTTTGCGTTTGCCACCGCTATCGGTTTTGCCCTGGCACTCGTCCTGTTTGCGGGCATCCGCGAGCAACTCGCGATGAACAAAGTGCCGAAAGCCATGGAAGGAACGCCCATTGCACTGCTGACCGCCGGTCTGCTCGCGATGGCGTTTATGGGCTTCAGCGGCGTGGTATAACCACCAGCGCAACAATCTGTCCCGTACAGAGTCTCCCACAGGCTGTCTGACCAAGTGCGTCAGACAGACTGTCCTTTTCTTACATCTTCTTGAGC
>JAGCWE010000027.1 GCA_017962005.1 Paludibacteraceae bacterium
CCACTTGCCGTCGCGAACAATATAAATCTGTCCGTCAATCAGCACCTTGCGTGTGCTGTCGGAATCCATTTCGATAGTCTCAACGGCTGTCGGAGCGTCATAGCGTCCCATCACGAGACGGCGGCGGTTCGGAGCGGGATTAGGAGTGCCGGGCAGTTCGGACTTGACGAGGTAAGCACGGTGGGCGCGTACATTGTTGTTGACAGTCGGACGCAGCTTGTTCTCATAGACAATGAGCTTATCAGGATCCGTGATATTGAGGATATCCTCGAACGTGCCGTGCATACCGTTGTTGGTACCAGCCACATCGGCAGCGGTCTTGCCGACCAGCGCGCGGATAACCTCACCTTCAGCCTGGAACAGGTAGGGTTTGCCCTTCGGATAAACGCCGCCTTCCTTGACGGACTCAATGAACCGTACACCGTCCTCAAGTTTCATTTCAGGCTCGTAGAATACCGCGCCATCCAGCTCATAGATGTCTGTTTCCCAGCAGATGGTACCCAACTTGCCCGCTTCGAGACCCTCACGCAGGGTGACAAACTCCTTGTCGGTAAGGTCGATCATGACATACTCGTTGATTTCCATCGCCATCGATGAGCACAAAGACACATTGTTGCTGATGTTAATCAGTGCGTAGTTCTTGAAATCAGAGGTGTTGCTGCCGTACATATAGAACGAGCGCGAATCTCCTTGTCCGACAGCATAGCAGCCATACTTGTCATTCCAAGTCCAATAGAACGGCTCATCGCTCCACGAGAGCGTGGTGTTGCTGCCGTTGCCCTTGAGGTACTTGCCGTTCTGCGCCTTATAAGTGGCTCCATCAGCGGTAATGGTTACCTCCCAAGTGATTGCCGCACGGTCATCCACATCAACATTGACTATCTTGCCGTTAATCACGCCTTCCAGTTCAACCGCGTTCAGCGCACCGCTTGACAGGTTCTGGCCCATAGCATAGTATGTGTCTCCTTTCTTGACCACAATAGCGGTGTGGGTTACGCCCGGAGTCGAAGTCTCGCTAACGGTAACGGGTATAGTAGTAGTCGTCGTCTTGGTCTCCAACGAAGCGGTAACGGTTACAGAGGTCTGGGAAGTGAGAGTGAACTCCGTAGGATCGATGCTCCAAACCACGCGGTCGGTTACATCCACAGGCTCCTGATCAACGCCGCCAACGGCATACACCGCAGTGACGGTCAGACCGTCTGTGCTGAACGACTGACCAACCTCATACTCGGTCTTCGTCGCAGCACCGCCGATAGTGAGGCTCTTCAGCTCGGGACCACCCTCCTGGTTGATACCGTACATCACGAAGCGGTAGTCGCCGCCGGATGTCTTCGAGAAGGTGAACTGTGTCTCTGCCGCCAAGTCATCGAATGTGAAGTGGAAGTGCTGGTCAATCGGGTCGTTAGCCAATGTATAAGTACCCGAGTTCTTCACACCCGCATCCTTCTTGATATCGAACGAATTTTCACTCATGTTCGTCACACCTTCCGCAGCGACCTCAATGGTGATGTCGGCGGAGTTCCATGAAACGGCATGGAAGTGGAGCGTATGCGCTCCAGCGGGAACTGTAACGACCACAGAGCCGCTCTTTCCGCTTGAACCCACTTTCTGCGCGTCATAATCAACACCGGCAATCTTCACCTTGCTGCCAGCCTCGAAGGAGTCACCAGCACCTTCAAACACAACATTGCTGGTATAGACATCCGCCCACGGGCAGACAGCCGCCCATTGCGCCGTGAAGGTCACGTCGGCTGCAGGCATGGTGTAGGAATCGCCGACAGCGAAGGTGGAAGTACCGTCATTCCAACCGGCGAACTGGTTGCCAGTCTTCGTGAAAGTGTTGGCGGGCAATGCGAATACATCACCTTCCAGTTTGTCAGCCACCACGGGAGCCGTACCCGAACCGCCGTTGGCGTCGAAGGTAACGGTGTAGCGCGGCTGAACACCCACAACAGTAACATCGAAAGTGGTGGTGGCAGCGGAGTAGTTGAGCGCGGCATCATTAGCCGTAGCCGCCATATTGGCGGTGATGGTGGCTGTTCCTTCCGCCACAGCGTGGAGTTTGCCTTCCACAATAGTAACCACAGCCTCGTCACCAGACGTGAAGGTGATGGCACCGTCGCTGCCGTTGCGGTTGATGGTCAGGTCTTCCTCTGCCATATCGGCGGTACCCACTTCAAAGGCGGTCACATTCTCAACCGCCAGCGTGGCGGGACGGATTTGCGAGAGCAGGTAGCTCTGACCGGTAACAAACTCGGGCGTGTTGCCGTTGTAATTGACAACCTTACCCTTCACGATTACCTCGTCGCCCACTTTCGGATAGTTCGTAGCGGTGAAGTTGGCATTGTTGAAGCCCTTGCCGTTATAAACGAGCAGTTCGTTCACGCCGTCGGAAATCTTGTAACGACCGTTGGTATTGCCAATCTTCTCTTCGCTGACCGTACCGGCTACAACCATGTCATCCGCCGAATTGGTGGTTCCGATGGCGGTGGTGATGATAGCCAGAGCCTCAGTTACGGTGTACGGTGCATCATCGGCGTTGGCGTACTCATTGACAGTCACAGTGTAGGTGGCAGTCTTTGTCTCTCCGCCAAAGGTGTAGGAAACGGTAATGGTGTACGTGTCGGCAACAGTATTGTCGTACGTGTTCTCCGTGTCATAGAGGGCTTCGGCAGAAACGTCGGCGGGGTCGCCCTCCGAGTAGGTGGCTGTTACAGCCGGTAGCGGCAGAGCCTGTCCTTTATATACGGTGTATGCGTTCTGACCAAGGGCAATCGATACCAACTCTTTGGCGGAAACGGTGACAGCCACCTCATAGGCTGCACTGGTCATTCCGCTGTAAGTGGCGGTCACGTGAACGGTGGTGCTTGCGGTCACCTTGTCATCCGTGAGGTCGTTAGCCCAAGTGATGTCCGCATTGGGGATGAGCGCGCTGTAGCCCGTGTTGCTGTAGTGAGCCGTGGCGGTCAGTCCGTCGTAGTCGAATGTCTCATTGGCGGAGTACTCTGTCTTGACTGCAGTACCACCTACAGTAACAGAGGAAAGAACTTTGGCGGTATAAACCTCAATCGTGTTACCGGCATCCAGTTCGCGGGTTGTGGTGTTATATACCTTGTAGTTACCGTGCAGCGTAACGCGGTCACCTACGGCAACCACATCCGCATACAGACCTTCGTTGCGATATGCCTGCAACTGGTTGCCTTCGGTCTGTTGTCCATCATCCGAGATATTGAACGACACTCTTGTACCGTTATAGGCAGTGACAATCTTGCTGACAACGCCGGTAACGGTCACGTCGCTGAGTGTGGTCAGGGAGTTGGCATCCAGATAGGTGAACAGTTCCGTTACAGAGGCGAACGGCGGATTGATAGTATAAGTTGCCGAAGAGACGGTACTGTGGTTCTCGTCCTTGTAGGCGATGGCTTTGATTTTGTACGTTCCTCTCGCGTCAAGCGTTATGCCCTCGTTCTCGTCATAGAGGGTGGAAGCCGATGTCGGATTGGCAGGATTGCTGCCGTCGGTGGTCATCGTGTAGTAGATGGAAGCGCCGGTGGTAGCGGTGGACAGAACCACCAGTTGATAGGAGTTGAATGTCCCTTCAGCAGGATCAAACTCAGGAGCCTCCACACCGATAACGAACGTAGCAGTAATCGTGATGGCATACGCGGGCATGGTCAGTTTGCCTGTCGCGGCATCGTACACATCGTCTGTGACATCGTTGCCGCCAACAGTCTTGGTGACGGTCACCGTACCGATATAGCCGTCGTCAGCCGCAAGGATAACATCCAGTACGTCACCCTCATTGGCCGAGCCACCCGATGCAAGTTCCACACCGTCTTTCTCAACAGAAACCAGACCGTGGTTGGGTGTGGCATTGTAAGTAATCTGGGAAGCCACCAGCGAGCGCGTGGTCAGGATGACATCATCAATAGCACGGACAGCGGTCGATGTTCCTCCTTCGTAGAAAATACCCACATACACGTTTGTATAAGCACTCAAATCAGCGCTCACTTCAATCCATTGACCTTGAGACATTGTTGCAGCCGACTGGGAAGTCACGGTCGTCCAAGTCGAGTTGTCGGAAGATACACGTACATACCAAGTGGTAGAAGTGTTATTGCTGCTCGTTTTCGACACATAGAAAGTGAGCTCGTCAGGACCTGCAATCTTGGCGGCTGTCACCATCGACGCAGTCGTTTTACCGCCAGTGGTGCCATAGTGTGTTTTCCCGTGTGCCGTGATTTGAGTAGTCTGCTGGGAAACGATATTGGAGAACGTCCAGTCGGTATAAGCGGACAGCTCCTGTTCGAAGCTTACACCCACTTCGGGACCTTCCACAGACACCGCCACGACGTCAGAGACAACGCCGGCATCCGTGCCCTGCATGATGTAGCAATAGTAATAGAACACACCGGCTACATCTGTAGGAGGAGTGTAGGAAGCGTCCTCCGCACCGGAGATGAGAGTACCGCCGTCGTTGCTTGCCGTCGTGTTGCTGTACCACTGGTAGGAGAGTGTTCCGCTTATGTTGTCACAGGCATCCACCGAAACGGTCAGAGCGTCAGCCACATCGTTCTGCATATAGGTCGCACCCACGGGTTGGGTCGTGATGGACGGAGCCGTGCATCCGGGTGCTGCACCGGCCACCTCGAAGGTGACTTTGATACTTGCAGCTCTGTTTTGTGCTGCAAATGAGAATTCTACATTCTGTGATGAACCTGACCAAGTTTTTGAACTATTATCGTATGTACCAACAGAAGCAGTGATGCTTCCGTTCCACGTGCCAGATGCAGTAAACACAACCTCTGTAATCACATAGCCTGAAGGCACAGATAAATTCAGATAAGAACTTGCGTAATAACGAATATGACCAGTATCGTAATATGTTTTGCTTGAAGCAGATGACAAACAACCGGAAACTATAGTGATGTCATTTTTGGTTACAGTTTGTTCCACTGCATTATTTCCTGTTGATATACCATAAAGAGCATTGTTGAGATTGATAGTTTGCTCTCCGGGCGTAACAGTATGTTCGGAAACAGTCAGTCCAGAAACTTCTGTCCAAGGAGAAGAGATAGAGTTTACCGTGGCCCTTACAAACACTGATGACTGTCCTACGGTCAAAACGTATGCTTCCGGAGTAAAAGATTCGCCAGATAATGCGTTTGTGCGGACTTCCCACGTAATACCGGTTGTAATGGTTTCTGTGCTGGCATCGTTGTATGTACCGGTTACTTCCAAACCCGTAAGGTCAAGATGGTCAATGGTCTCATACAATGTTTTGGTAAGAGTGGTGGTAGTAATATCCACTGCTGTCAATGTCTTGGTTCCTCCGCCTGCTGTAACTTTCCAGACACAATATGCAGGATATGAACCTACACTTGTGTACATACGATAATAAGAACCATTTTTGCAAAGATAGCGGCTATTGCATGTAAGCACGCCATTCGTATTCACAGAACATGTACCTTTACTAGTAGCATCATAAAGGAACTGATTGCTACTACCCGGACTTTTAATGTATTTTCCAGCAGCGGGATCATACAGATTCCATCCACCGCTTACTGCTGTAACTTCATATTGCACCCATTCAGCTTCCGTGTCCGAAACAGTCGCATCTTTAGTACCATTCCAACCAGTAACACCAGATGAAGGCGCATCGTTCACGTTGGTTGCAACAATCACCTTGTCGCCCGTTGTAACTTGCGATACATTCGTAACAAGCGTGTAGGTGTCTGCCCACATCTGCCCAAGGCTGAAGAGTAGCGCAAGGGTAGCGCAAAGGTAGCGCAAGGGTAGCGCCGACCGTCGGCTGACCGTCGGTCCATTGTCGGATTTCATCCGACGAGAAAAGTTGAATCTTTTCATAAAATAAAACATTTAGTTGGTTAATTATTCAATCGTTTTATCGTTATCACAACAGAATCATTCCACCACCCTATACACCATCGGGCATTTTTTCCCTATTCATTACGACCAAAAGGGCAACCACAAAGTTGCCGTCTGAAAGATAAGGGTCAGTAGCTGCACACAGATGTCACTTTTTACGCCGCAAAGGTAAAATGTTTCCCTCAACAGGCAAAATAAAAACACAGTGAAAAAAGATTTTTTGCATAATCATTAGAATAGTAGTACTTTTGCTGCGTACCTGATATTTTCATCGCCATGAAAACGATTTTACCCGTATTCGGCACACGTCCGGAAGCCATCAAGATGGCTCCGCTGGTAAAGCACCTACAATCAATGCCGGACATGTTCAAAACCGTGGTCTGCGTGACAGGACAGCACCGGCAGATGCTGGACCAAGTGCTGCGCATCTTTGACATACAGCCGGACTATGACCTCAACATCATGCGTCCCAACCAAGATCTGTATGACATCACGAGCCGCGTGCTGACGGATATGCGGGACGTACTGAAAGCCGTGAAACCCGATATTGTGCTGGTTCACGGCGATACGACCACCTCTACAGCCGCAGCCTTAGCTGCATTCTACCAACAAATACCCGTCGGGCATGTGGAAGCAGGTCTCCGTACCTATAATGTATATAGTCCGTGGCCTGAGGAAATGAACCGCCAACTGACAGGCAGAATAGCCACCTACCATTTCGCGCCCACCCCATTGGCACAACAACACCTTCTGTCCGAACACACAGACGAAAAGCGTATTATCGTCACCGGTAACACGGTAATAGACGCATTGCAGATGGTAGTCCGGCGACTGCATGAAGATAGTTCATTGAGAGACACGGCTTACCGTGAGCTGCTTGACTTCGGTTATGACATCAGCCGAACGGACAAGGGAAAGAAACTGATACTTATCACCGGCCATCGGCGTGAGAACTTCGGAGACGGGTTCCTTCATATCTGTCATGCCATACGAAATGTTGCGAAGCGTTACCCCGACACGGACTTTGTCTATCCCGTCCATCTCAACCCCAATGTGCGCAAGCCTGTATTCGATATCTTAGGTAACGGCACGACAGACAACATCTTCCTGATAGAGCCCCTTCAATATCTGCCATTCGTAGTGATGATGGAGCGTTCGTATTTGATACTGACAGACTCGGGCGGCGTGCAGGAAGAAGCACCCGGATTAGGCAAGCCCGTTTTGGTAATGCGCGACACAACGGAACGTCCCGAAGCGGTAGATGCCGGCACAGTGCGGTTAGTCGGTACGAACCAGACAGCCATCGAGCAAGGCATCATCAGCCTGATGGAGAACAAAGAGCTCTACCGGCAGATGAGTGAAGCCGTCAATCCCTATGGCGACGGCAAAGCCTGCGAACGGATAGCAAACTTCCTGACAAACATATAGACAATGATACCCAAGATTATACACTACTGTTGGTTCGGCGGAAAGGAAATGCCCGATTTGGCAAAGAACTGCATAGCGAGCTGGAAGAAGTACCTTCCCGAATACGAACTGCGACTATGGAACGAAGAGACGTTCGACCTTGACCTATACCCCTACGCCCGCGAGGCATACGACAACCGCAAGTTCGCGTTCGTGACGGACGTGGTGCGGCTGTGGGCATTGGAGAAGTTCGGCGGCGTTTATATGGACACCGATGTGGAGATACTCCGTCCTTTGGGCGACCTAATGGAACTGCCCGCATTCACAGGCTATGAAGCCAGTATGGCGAACGCTCCCGTAACAGGTCTGATGGCAAGCGCAGGACACGGGGTATGGGTAACCGAGCAATTGGCTTACTATGACGGCAAGCACTTTATCAATGGGGACGGCACACTC
>JAGCWE010000028.1 GCA_017962005.1 Paludibacteraceae bacterium
GAGTACGGCGTGGAGGTTGAGTTAGAGATCGGTACAATGATCGAGATTCCTCGTGCCGCCCTCACCGCCGACCGCATCGCCACAGAGGCTCAGTACTTCTCATTCGGTACGAACGACCTCACACAGATGACCTTCGGCTATAGCCGTGACGACATTGCTTCGTTCCTGCCCGTTTATCTTGATAAGAAGATTCTTAAAGCTGACCCGTTCCAGGTTCTCGACCAGAAAGGTGTAGGCCAACTCATCAAGATGGCGGTGGAGAAAGGCCGCGCTATCCGTCCGGCTCTCCGCACAGGTATCTGCGGCGAGCACGGCGGCGAGCCTTCGTCTGTCAAGTTCTGCGCACGCATCGGCATGAACTACGCTTCCTGCTCACCGTTCCGCGTGCCTATTGCCCGTCTGGCTGCGGCGCAGGCTGCCGTTGAGGAGAATTCATAAGTAACATTTATGTTCAATGTAGGGACATACTTCGTCGTATGTCCCTGCGTTATTATTGTAAACGGACAATTAATATAAAAATTAAGTGTATTATGAGAAAAAGGATTTTTATCTTACTCGTAACAATTCTGGCAGGGCTGGGGAATATCAGAGCCGATGAGCCGGATGTGAAGCGATCTGCCACAGACGAATCCGGACTGTTTTACGTGGAGTGCGACTACTATGCCGCCACCGACCAATACGTCATCACCCTGACGGGTATCGCGGCGGACGCGTATCAGATTTGGGATGATACGGAAGAAAAGTATGTGGACAACCCCCAACTGGCAGACATCGTGTTCCCGTCCAAGATTCACGCCAAGTTCACAAGTTACAACAAGGATTTCGGAGGAGACGACCTTGAGGATGACTTCGAATACGAGCTGGGCAGCAACTTTTTCGGCAGTCAGGACTACCGTATAGTGGAGACCATCACCTTTGAGGAAGGCGTTACCGCCATCCCTGACTATTTCTACGCCATGTCGGAAGAGGAGGTCATGCAGGACATGTGGGAGAGTTACGCTGACAACGACGCTTCCGTGCTGCGTGAGATCAGTTTCCCCGCCTCGCTTGTCTCCATCGGCGACTATGCGTTCACCGGCCATCTCAACCTCGAGAAGATTACCTTCGGGCCGGGTCTGACATCCATCGGCGAAAAAGCGTTCCGGGCGGTTCACGAATACTCTTCCGGCGGCGGAGGAGGAATGGGACCCGACCCGGAGGAGGTGAGCGTATGGCATTCCTCCATCACCGAACTGGAGCTGCCCGAGTCGCTTGAGAGAATCGGAGCATCCGCATTCCAGGGACTCTCGCAACTCAAAGACCTCACTTTGCTGGAGAAAATCACGGAAATAGGCGCTTACGCGTTTGACAACACCGGTATCGAGACGCTGCATCTCTGCCTGCCTCTGCTGACTCTCAGCGGCACATCGCCCTTTGCCTCCAGCCCCGTCAAGAAACTGGTCATTCTGTGCACTGGATCGGCTGAATCTCACGCCGCCATTGTCCCCGACCATCTGATGCACGGCGTGACCTCGCAGTTTGATGTGACGTTCGTTCCCATGCCGGGGGTCGGTGAGAAATGCGAGGGTTATGTCTTCGGCGAGAGCTGCTTTGAGGGCTCCGGCGTGAAGTCCGTCACTCTCCTTAAGGAGGTGGAGGAAAGCCCGATGTATCCCTCTGTCGATTTCCAGAAATACTCGTTCAGAAACACCTACTGGTTCAAGACGCTGGACCTGGCGCCGGTTGTATGCCACGGCAACGTGATGATTGAGGAGGGCGCGTTCGAGTACTCGGGACTGGAAACGCTGACACTCAACAACCGCACCTGCTGGATTAACGCGAACGCGTTTGAAAGCACACGCCTCAAATCGGTTGATATTCCGCAGTACATCAACCCGCTGACCGGAAAGGCGGAGCCGATGCTGATTGACGAAGCCGCCTTCTACAACACACAGCAGCTGGAGTCGGTACGCATACTCGGCTCCATCAGGGACGCGAGCGAGAACAACCACCTCGCCAAGTCCGTGTTCGAGAGAAGCGGCGTGAAGACGGTGGAGCTGCCCGCCTCAATAGAGCTGGTCGGCGCAAGGGCTTTCTTCGACAGCGGACTGACCTCGTTCACAGGAGGTACGGACTTGAAGGCGATTGAAGAGGAAGCCTTTGGCGACTGCAAGAATCTGGAGAAAGTGGACCTGTCGGCCGCCAATATGAAGGAACTGGGTGACAATATGTTCGCCAATCTGAGCAGACTGGCGGAATTCAATTTCCCGGCCGGGCTGGAGACCATCGGCGGATACGCCTTCCAGAACACCGGATTCAAGAGCATAGACGTGCCCGCGAATATCGTCAAAGCTTTCGCCTTCTGCGATATGGACAATCTGGAGAAAATCAGTTTCACCGGCAAGGATTTCGATAAGGCGGTAACCAACCTTCTCTCCGGCTGCAAGAACCTGAAGATCATTGATTTCGGAAACGTGAAGGAGTTTGAGGAGAACTGCATCAACGGCTGCCCGGCGATGGAAAGCCTCGTCATACCCGCCAAAACGGAGAAGATGCACATGGAGGCGTTTACGGACATCGTAGGTCAGATAAAGACTCTGACCTTCAACAGCAACGCATTGAAGGACATGGAAGATATCACATCGACCCCGTTCAGGTATATGATTGCTGAACTGTATTTCGGGGAGGGTGTCAAGCAAGTGCCTGCCTATGCCTTCTCGGGAATGCATATCACCAACTCGCCGGAGCTGCGTGCGGATATGGAATTCAACACCTCCGCGTTCGATGGCTGCACGATTGACTCTCTCAACTGGCACTACAACGACATCGAGACCTATCCTTTCAAGAGCGCGACCGTCATCAGACTGGCGTTCAAGGACGTGAAGGAAATCAGGAAAGGCCTGTTCTCAAGTTCCACAATCGGTAACCTGTATCTGCAAGGTGTGGAGACCGTCGGTGAGAGCGCGTTCGAGAATGCCGGCATCATAGGTTACTACCTCAACTACACCTTGACCATCCCCGCCTCCGTGAAGGAGATTAAGGAGAACGCGTTCAGAGGTGTGGTGTGCGGCAATCTGGTGTTCGAGAAGGGCGAGGGACTGACCATCGGCAAGGACGCTTTCTATATGGAGAAAGACGCGGGCGCGTTTGAGACCATCCGCTCGTACTACGACAAGGACCATATCCCCGCAGCCGAAGGCGGATTCAATATCGCGGACGAGGTCAAGACCTTCTATGCGGGCAACTGCGACGATGTGTCGGCTTACTCTTCTGCTCCCGGTTGGAAAGACCTCAACGTGAAGATTTGGAACGGCGTGAGTCAGTACAAGTACTCCTTCGAGATTGTGGGGGCTAAGAAGGAGCGTCCCATCGACTACTACGGGTACTCCATCTACGTGAACGAAAAGCCGCTGCTGGCAGCCGACCCCATTGACTGCAGCAACAAGGCGGTGCTCAAGTTCGACTCGCCCTGCTCCGGCGATATGAAACTTGCGAAATGGGCGGACGGAACCACCGACCCCGACAAGTGCGAGATCACACTCACATCCGACACGGTCATCCGCATCTACGTGGAGGAGAAGGAGAACGATTTGTATATCGCCTTAAAGAATCCTGCCCTGGGCGATGCTGTCCGTCTGTACATTCAGGAAGAAGGCGGCGACTGGGAGGAGAAGACCTCCGGCAAGACGAACTCCTGCTCACCCGCTACCGTCAAAGCCTTGTTGGCGGATAACGACCACTACACCTTCAACGGCTGGTACAACGGTCCCGATGATAAGGCTGCCCAGGTATGGGACAGCGAGGAATACACCATTTACGACGGCATGACCCTGTATGCCGATGTGACGGTCAACAAGTACAACCTGACCGTGGAGAAGGACTTGATGCTCTGCCCCGATTGCGACTGGCAGATTGACGAGATGATTGTGAACGAGGAGACAAGCAGTTATTCCATCTATCAGTCCGTTGATTACAACGCGGAGGTGACTGTTTCCGTCAAAGGATTGGAAGTATACGGTGAACGTTACATTCTTGACTACTGGGCTGACGATGCGGGCAACTTGGTAAGCCGCGAGAACCCCTATGTCTTCAACATGCCCGGCTACGACGTGCGTCTGCGTCCCGTCATGAAATCCGCTGGCAAATATGCCGTAACGGTGAAATCCTCCGACGACGCGCTCGGCACCGTCACCATGACCCCGGAGACGGGAGCGGAAACCGAATCCGGCAGCGGTCTGTTCTGGGAAGGCTCGAAGATTGAACTGAATGCGACCGGCAAAGGAATGCACTTCGGTTTCAAGAAATGGAACGACGGCTCGGAGGAGAACCCCCGTACCATTACGGTAAGAAATGCGTTTGACTATGTGGCGGAGTTCCGGAAAGACTCGTTCGACATCACCGTCAAGGTGGAAGGCATTGATGCCGCTTTGGTTGAGGTGAAGGGCGAAGGACGCTACGGCTATGACGACGAGGTGAAATTGTCCTATACGCTCAACGATGACCACTACACCTTCGACCGCTGGCTTGGCGACACTTACTCCGAGGACGCTGAATACAAGTTCAACGCGGAGAAGACAATCGAAGTCCGCATTGTGTTCGTTCCGAAGGTTTACAACATCACGCTTGTGGCCAGTCCGGCGGAAGGCGGTACGGTAACGGGTGATGCCACCGCGCCTTACAAGGCGAACCTGATTCTGAAAGCTGTCGCCAACGAGGGTTATGTGTTCGACGGCTGGGAGGATGACAAGGAGGCGGCTGCCGAGCGTACGGTTGAGGTTCTTGGTGACGCCACCTATACCGCGCTGTTCGTCAAGGAGACGGAAACAGGTGTGGAGGATATGCAAGCCGACCGAGTGCAGACTGTCAAAGTCCTCCGCGACGGGATGCTGTATATCATCCGTGGCGACAAGGTTTACGATGCCCTCGGCACGCAGGTTCGCTGATTGGAATGTCCTTCGGGACATCCCTTCAGGAAAAAGAAAGAGTGAGGCGAGCCTCACTCTTTCTTTGTTGAATAAACCTTTTACTCAGTATTGCCGCTCTGTGTGTCAGTCAAAGAGCCGAAGTTCCTCGTTGCCCAATACGATAAGGCTGAAAATGAGGGTCTGTCTGAGAGGTTTTTGCGGTTTACCCATAATAATCATGTGCTTGCGTATCTGCGCATATTGGTTCATCGCAAGCAATGCTTCGTTGTGCTGTTCCTCCAACATGTCGAGCAGGTCTTCCTGTAAAGCCTGCGATTGCCGCATCTGTTCGTCAAAGGTGGCGGCAATAAAGATGATGGCAGCGAGTGCCTTTGCCTTGACATTGAGGGCGTTCTCCTTTCTCGCACCCGAAATGAGAAGACGGAAGACAGGTTCGCGATACCCGTTCATAAGCAAGTTCTGAATGAGTCCTGTGACTGCGAGTTGGGCATCTCGGGTGTTATTTTTGTCCATGAGCATCACCTCAAAATCGGCTTTGTCATCGCTTGTGGGGTTGGTCAGGTTGGCGTACCAGGCGTGCACGGGATTGTCGTTGTCCATACTGTGAGAGAAATGTTATTCTGTTACGCGGATGAGACAGGAAGCGGTTCGCGTGGCTAGTCCGTCCTCCTCGGAGTGGCGCGTGGCTGTGACGGTCGTTTCACCCTGTTTGATGGCAGTGACAGTTCCGATAAAATCAACGGTGGCAACTGTGTCATACTCACTGCTCCATTCCACGCCGGAGATGCTGTATGTGAGTGAGAGACGGTGTGTTTCGCCCGGGTGCATTACCACGGTGTCTTCGGTCAGGGTCAGCACAGGACTGTCCGTCATGCCCATATCGGTTACATTTGTCTGGCAGGCGGAAAGAACGATGGTAATCAGCGCGAGTTGTAAAATGAGACGGAAAGAATGTCTGGTTTTCATAGCAGTCTGTTTGATTAGGCTCCGTATCCATCCTCCCTATAGAGAATGGATACGGGTGTTGGTTTATTGTACGAACAGCAGTTTGCCGGAAGTCACCTTGCGCTTGTTGCTCTCGAATATGGTGTAGAAGTACAGTGTATGCGGGTCAAGTGTGATGACGGTACACTGCGATAGGTCGGTTACATCGTTGAAATAGTCATTTCCGTTCGCGTCTTTGGTGACAATGGCGTAACGCGGATCAATGGCTTGCAACGAGCGGTAGAAAATCAGGTGCCCGTCTGCCGTATAGACGGCTATCTGCGCGTCTTTGCGGATGCAGGCAATGGCTATCTGTGTGGATCCCGGTATGTACTTGACAAGTATGTCGTTCGGTTCAATGCGTGCGGACTGGTCTATTGGCGATTCGACAAACTCAATGGTGTATGTGTTCTTGCTGCCCGGGTCAAAGATTTCCGCGTATTGCGATATGCAGGTGATGATACGTGTGTCGCCATCGGGCAGAACGGATGTCTGTGCGCAGGAATCCGCTGCAATGACGGACACGCCGGGTATCCTGCCATTGACAGGAATCTGGTAATAGTGCACATCGGGGTCGAAGTCAGCCATCGGTTCATCGTCCAGCATAATCATAATGACGGTGCTGTCATGGCTGAGGTTGATCTGTTGTACGAGGTCGTACTGCACATTGGCGGTGTCGCCCGGCACAGTGCTGTAGAGCGTGATATGGATAATGCGCTCAATGAGCGTTCCGTCCTGCGGGTTGTAGCGGTCGTCCGACTCGATTGCTGCCTGTACTCTCTCATCGGCGGTGACGAAACGGACATCCTCCACGCCGAAGAACTCTTCCGCTTCTGTTCCCAGTGCATAAGGAGTCTTTCGGTAAACAAGCGTGTCGGCTTGGAAATCGTGGTCGAACCCGTTTGCACGATTGACGGGCAGTTCTCTGACAAACAGTGAGTCCATGCTAACCGTAACTGGCAGCGTGTCCTTGGCGTTCTTGATGAACGCGAAGAGTATGCTGTATGTGGTACGGTTGTCCTCATCGGGGGCAATCACCTCGCAAGAGAGCGTGACATATTGTTTGCCGTCAATTTCGGCAACGTCCTCCTGCTCGTTGAGTTGCTGTGCGGGATCTGCTTTTATCCACTCGACTGCAGGCATAGGAGCATCGTCATACAGGACAATCTCGTAGGTGAGTATATCCGCATTGAACTCTGTCATCGACTCTCCGTCCAACTGTATGTCTGCCAGTTGTGCGTTCGGCGATTTGCCGTAGAAGAAGCGGATTGTGTAATCCTCCGCGTGGATGCCGTCTTCCGCCATTACGTGGATGACCATAATCGAATCGCCCTTTTGCGTGTAGGTCACGTTCTGTGTGTTGAGTTTCTTGGAAACGGTCACGTTTGGCATCTTGTGCTGGTCGGTGCCGTTATAAGGAACTGTGTACGTGTAGTAATACACGTCTTTGTCAAACTCTTCAATAGGTTCGCTCTCTACAAAAATCATATCCAGTTGTGATTCGCCGGACAGAGCGACAGGGAAGTGGATGGTATATACGCGGCTTGCAAGGTTCTGCGCCGTTACGGTGATGGTTATTTTCTTGCCGAGCGATTTCATACCTTTGATTTGGTCGGCAAGCGTGTCCATGCGTACGGTCTGGTACTTGTCTGCTGTCTCGTATTCCACTTTCGGCAGTGCCGTTCCGGAGGAAGCGACCGTGTAGAAGTACTCCGTCTGCTCAGGCAGGAAGTCTTTCAGGGGCAGGTCGTTCACGATGATGCTTTCAAGCAGTGTGTTGTCCGACAGCAGAATCTCATAATTGACTGTATAGATTCCTTTTCTTCCGCTTTGGGCGGTTACCTCCACTTGCTCGCTCTTGCGTGTCGCTGTTTCCGTGAGGACGGTCTTTGCCGCTTTCTGCCACTTGTTGCCCAAATCCCATGTCAGAACGGGGAATGTTTCCGTGCCGACGGGCAATGTGATGGTGTAACTGCGGACGGAAGGCGTGAACGTCAGTGTCTTTTCGCCATGCGTGTAAGTCAGCGGTGCGCCGTCAAGATAGAGCATGTCCAGTTCTGTGTTGTCGTTCGTTGTGAAGATGAAGGCGACGGTGTAGGTGGATTGTGTTACGCCGTCTTGGGCGGTAACGAGTATGGTTGCTTGCATCGTCTTGTCGGTCGCCTGTGTGGTCTTGACTGTCTGTGTGGTCTTGCCGAGAGGCGTGACATCCGGCAGTAGGGTGACGCCTTCAGGCAGGGTGACTTGATAGAAGAATGTGTTGGCTGCGAATCCTTCCATCTCGTCCGTACCGATGTATATCATATCCAGCGTTGCGTCAGACGACAGCGGGCGGCGGAAATCAAGCGTATAGACTCGTTGTGAAATGCCGTCCTTGGCGGTTACCGTAATCAGGATTTGTGTCTCTGTCTGACTGATGGCCACACTCTGTCCCTCGCTCTTCAATTGGGCGGAAACTTGCGGCAGCGTGGTCGCTTCGGCAGGCAGATTGATGGAATATATGCTGTTGCCAGCCTCAAACTTCAGATTCGGATTGAGTTCTTTCTCAAACGCGCCCAACTCCTTGCCGTCCAGTAGGATATTGCTCAGTTCGGCATCGTTCGACACGGGCTTTTGGAAGATTTCCACTTTGTAGTCATTCGCTGTTACGCCGTCTTGTGCAATGACGTGGATTGTGTGTTCGGTCCGGTCGGCGTAGTCGGTCTTGGAAGTGGTAATCTTCTGGAAGTTGTCCTCTGTAGCCCATCCGATTACATCATCCTTGACGGCTGACAGGGTGGAGTAGTACAGGCGTTCTTTCTCAAAGCGTTCAACGGGCAGGCCGTTCACAATGATACCCGTGAGGTAGGCGTTGTGGCTCGGCTCGGCTTGGATCAGCAGTTCGTAGGTGGTGTTCGTCCCGTTTTCTGCCGTCACGCTGATATATGTGGACTGACCCACTTTGCCTGTCTGTATCTCCACCTGCTGCTGTTCCTGCTTCCGTTCGTAGGTCAGCATCGGCAACTGCGGCTCTGCTTTCTTGACTTCAGGCGTGGGAAGCGTAATCTCGTAGTACAGCGAGTCAGGCCTGTATCCGTCAATCAGTTTCCCGTCAGCCAGAATTTGCGCCAGTTGCGATTCGCCGCTCAGTTCGGGCGTAATTGTCACGGTATAGGTGGCTGTAGAAACGCCGTCCTCGGCGGTGACTTCTATCGTATAGACACCCTTGCTCTCAGTGATGGCCACTGTCTGCACATCTTCCGATTTCTCCACGCTCAGCATCACGGCGGCATCTGTGGCGATGGTATAATCCGTTATGTCAGGATCGAAGCCGTCAAGCGGTGTGCCGTCTGCCAGGATGTTCTTCAGCCGTGTCTCTTTCGATTTGTCAATCGGGTAGTGGATACGGTAGGTGTGTTCTGTGCCAATGGGTGAACCGTAGGCGTTCCATGTCATTCCCGTTTCCTCTTGGATGAAGACGAGCGAGTCGCGGCTGTCTGTCTGGCGGTAGATGACCTGGATAGGAGCCACGGCGGGATAGTAGTCATACACATCTTTGGCAAAGTCTTTCACGGGCACGCCGTCCCATTCCATCTCGTTCAGTTGGGCGGATGTGGTATGTGCTTCGGGTACGAGTGTCACCTCGTAGGTGTCTTGATTGCCGTCTTCCGATTGTACGGTGATGGTGCCTTTGTTCACATCCACTGTCTGCAGCGTGTGTCCTTTGACGAAATAGAAGTCAGGCATCGTGTCTGCCTCTAATGTGTATGCGCGTACTGACGGGTCGTATGCGGGAGTGAGTGTGCCGTATGTGGCGGTCAGCGACTTGAGGGTCACGTTGCTGTCTTGCTTCCAGTTGATATGGATGGTGTATGTTTTTGTTTCGCCGTATTCGGGTGTCACCACAATGGTGATGGCGTCTTTGCCGCGTGTGGTGGTCAGTTTGGCACGGCTGCTCGTTGCTGCGGCCTGCAGGTCGGGAAGTATATCCGAGGGCGTAAGGGTGATGGTGTAGTCTGTCTGTTCCGAATCAAATCCTGCCAGCGTCTTGCCGCCGAGGATAATGTCAGCCAGCGTATTGACAGTGGCGAGCGGACGTTTCACCTCCAGCGTATAGTCCGTATAGTCCGTGCCGTTCTCCGCAAAGTTGCGAATGGTAGCGGTGCGGACACCATACTCGCCGCTGTTGGTTTCTGCCGTCCATGTCACGGTCTGCGCCTGGTCAGCCACCTCGCCGGTAAAGGTCAGTTGAGGAACCTCTATCGCCTCGGGGTCGGACAGGGTAACCGTAAAGTCGTTACCCGTCAGCGTGGCGGGAATACCGTTCACGGTCAAGCCTGTCAAAGTGTGGTTGTAAGACAAACGCAGCCAATCGACATACATTTCTGCAATGGTACCCATACCTTCCAAACCGAGCGCGCCCTGTGTGCCATAATACGAATTGAGGACAATGTTCATTGACATCGCATTACCTACAACGGCGTTAGCGGGTGAAAGGTCAATGGCTCTCTCTCTGTACTCCGAGAAGGCTTCCGTGTCCGTTTCGTCTATCTCGTAATAGCCACTGCCTCCCCATAACTGGTAGATGATATGGTTATTGGTCTTGATGGTCGGTGCTTTGTACCTGACAGTCAGCACATCCGGCGAATTACGGAATACGATACTGCCCGAATAGGAGAACGAGTTGGTCGTGTTCAGTTCGCCTGATACCTTCGCCAATGTGATAAATGCCGGGATATTGCGTGCGCATAAGCCCGAATACCGTGTCTTCAGATACACGCTTCCATCAGCTGCCTTTGTGCATTCTTCACCTGATTTTATAGAACCAAAAATCGATGCTGAATAGACATCATCCGCATCGGCGATGGTGTTCCATCCCTCCGGCTTGTAGGCGCTGTTGTAAGTGGCAACGCCGTCTATATCCAGTTCGCTGTTGGGGATTACGTCGTCCTCAAAGTAGAACCAGATGTGGTAGGTGTTCACCCGTGTGCCGTAGGTGATAGTCGCTTGCCAGTGCTTGCTGGAAGGAGTGTAGTTGATGGAAGCGCCCTCGTTCAACGTATAGTCAATCACAGGTACATTCTTCACATTAACTATGTATGAGAACCGCTCGGGGTCGAAGCCGTCAATGGTAACGCCGTTGACTTTGATGTCAGTCAGCACGGCGGGGTCTTTCGGATCCACAGCAGGCGTTATGGTATAAACCTCGTCCGACACGCCCTTCACGTTCGATTGTACGGTAACGCGGGTGACATCCAGGATGCCGCCGCTTTCCACGAACACCGTCTGCGAGCCGTATGCCTTCTTGTATTCGACGGTCATCGAGCGGCTGCCGAAGGGCAGGTTGGCGGTGAAGTTGCGTTTGGTCTTGTCGAACACCTCGTTCACCTTGCCTAATAGTGTGTCGTTGGTCTCCACCACGCGCAGCAGTGTCAGCAGGTTCTCCTCTGTCGGGTCTTTGACGGTGAATGTGACCTTGTAGGTCAGTTGGTCGCCGTTCTCCGCGGTAACAATAATCTCCGACGTCTCGTTCACGCGGCGGATAATCTGGTGTACGCTCTGTTCGGGCAATGCCTTCGTGAAGCGCAGGGCGGGCACGGTGTCCGAGCCGTAGGGCAGGAACACCTCATACTCTGTCACTTCCTGGCTGAATGCGGGTTCCAGCGACAGGTCGTCGTTGAAAGGCATGGCGAGGTCGGCCAGATAGGTGCTGTCGCTCTTCACAACGGGGAAGTGAATGCGGTAGTCGCCCGAGGTCTTGCCGTCGGGAGCCATAACGGTGATAACGGTGGTGCCGTTCACGCTGCTGCGGTAGGTCGTAACCGTTTGTGTGGGAAGCATGCCTATCGGCTGCAGCGAAGGAATCACCCTTGTGCGCCAGGGCAGTGTGACGGTGTAGTCCGTTATTGCCGGGTCAAAACCGTCCAGCTCCTTGCCTTCAATCAGTATCGTTTTCAGTTGCACGTTGTTGGAGCGTATCAGGTTGTAATGCACCGTATAGGTGGCTTCTGCGCCGCTCTCGGCACGAACCAGCACTTGTTGTTCCGTACCGCTTGTCGTTGTCATCATTGTGGTCTGCCCTGGCTTGGTCTCTATGCTCATCTTGGGGAGTTCCACACCCGTCTCTTGGTCGAGGGAATAGTCATAGGTGTTCTCGTCGTATGTGAAGTCGGAGCGGCCTTCCAGGGTGATATTCTTCAGGCGTGCGTCCGAATTGACGGGTATGTCAAAGGCAACCGTATAGGTGTTGGTGCTGGTGCCGTCCTCGGCTATTACTACGAGTTGGACGGTTGCCTTGCCGGTCTGTCCGGCGTGAACGGTCTGGTGCGCATTGCCTTTCTCGTAGGTGACGGTGGGCAGTGTGCTGCCGGCGGCGAGTTTCTCCGTGTATGAAAATACGGTCGGCGAGAAGCCTGCCATTGCCTTGCCGTCCATCAGGATGGATTTCAGCGTGCAGTCGTTGGACACCGTATAGGTGAAGGTCAGTTCATATTCGGCTGTCTCCTCGCCGCTCTGGACGTAGATGACAACCTTGTTCCCGTTGGCGACGGCTTGTGCGGTCTGCCCTGCGGCGGTCTCGGCGGTCACGGCGGGAAGTGTCTCGGAGTCCGAGGCGATGGTGTAGGTGTACTGGTCGGGCTTGAACTCAGTCATTGCCTTGCCGTCCAGGTTGATGCCTTTCAGTTGCGTGTTGTTGGCTGATACGGCCTTGAACTCGATGGTGTAGATGTTCGGCTCGCCGGCTTCGGGACGGACCATTATCTGTGCCGTGCCTGCGGCCTTGGGCGATACGATGGTCACTTGTTGCGCTTCGTCGGCACGCTCCACGGTGATGACGGGGCATGTCGGCGTGGTCAGTGTGTGGGTGTATGCCAGGACGGTCTGGTCGAAACCGGCCAGAGGTTCGCCGTCGAGGTAAATCATCTTCAGGAACGCGCTCTCCGATTTGGGGATGGTGAACGTTATCTTGTATGTGTTCTTCGCTTGGCCGTCCTGTGCGGTCACGGTCATGATGTAGTCGTTGCCTTGGCGCACGCCCAGCACTTTCTGTCCTTCTTCCTGTTTCTCGTAGGTCACTTCCGGAAGGTTGGTTGTGCCTGCCGGCAGTTCATAGGTGTAGGTATAGGTGGTCGCTTTGAAGTCCGCGAGGTCTTTTCCGCCCACGCGTATCATCTTCAGTTGCGCGTTCGACGACAGTGTCTGTGTGAACGTGATGGTGTAGGTGCGTATTGAGCCTTTCTGCGGGCGGACGGTCAGCACGTAGTCGCCTGTCAGGCCCGAGGGCTTCTTGTCTGTCACGGTCTGGTATGAACTGGCGCGCTCATAGGTTATTTTGGGCAGCGAGGTCGCGGTGGGGCTCAGCACGTAGGTGTAGTTGAGTGTCTCCTTGTCGAATCCGGTCAGTTCCTTGCCGTCGACATAAATCATGTTCAGGTAGTTGGCCTCGTCTTGCGCCACGCTGAATATCAGTTGGTACTGTGTGGTTGCGCCGTTGCCGGCTTTCACCACGATGCGTGTGGTGCCGTTGATGCCGCCTTTGGTCATCTCCACGGTCTGGAACTCGTCCATTGTGTCCCATGTGATGGTCGGGAAGTCCTTGTCTGTCGAGCCCACGGGGAGCGTGATGGTATATACGCGGGTGGACGATACGAACCCGTCTATCAGTTTGCCGTTCAGGTAGATGGCTTTCAGCAGCGTGTTCTCCGACTGCGGGGTGGAGAAGATTATCTTATATACCGACTGCGAACCGTTGGCGGCTTCAACGGTGATGACCGATGTGCCGTTCACGTCCGATTCGGTTACGCTTACTTTCTGTGCCGCGTCGCCTTTTTCGTAGCCTATCTTGGGTATGGAGGTTGCGCCCATTGCCAGTTCCACGTAATAGACGAACGTCTTTTTGTCGAAGCCTGTAATCTGTTTGCCGTCCAGGGTCAGGTTGTTCAGGTACGTGTTCGACGATGCTTCCAGTTTGAAGGTTATCGTGTAGGTCTTCGGCACGGGATTGCCCTTCGTGCTTACTTTTATCTTGTACTGGCAGTTGTTCGCCATCTGCGCCGGAGCCTCGTATGTGATTGTCTGTTCGCCGTCGGCGTAGGCGGACACGGCTTTCACTTCGGGCACTTTGGTCGTACCGGTCGGGAGCGAGTAGGTGTAGCTTACCTGCTGTGGGGAGAAGCCCGGGATGGACACGCCGTCCACCTGTATGTCTTTCAGGGTGTTGTCCGACAGCAGTCCCACTTTGAAGCGGATGGTGTATGTGCGGGTGGTGTTTCCGTCGTCGGCGGTCACTTTGATGGTGGTCGCGTCGCTCAGGGTCTTGGCGTTTGTCACTTGGTATGTCTGGCCGTTGTCTTGTCCTATCGGCTCGATGGACGGTACGGCGGTGGTGCCGTAGGGCACTTCTACTTCCACGTCAGTCACGTACGGGCTGAATCCGTCTTTCTCTTTCCCGTCCACTTTGATGCCTGCGAGGTAGGCGTTTGTCGAGGCCTGCTTGACAAAGCGTATCTTGTAGGTCATTGTCTGTTTGCCGTCGCCCGATTTGACCGTCAGGGTGGTCACCTCGCCCACGGCGCCTTTCTTTATCGTTATCTCGTCGCCTGACAGACGGCGGCCCGGGAATGTGGCGGTCTTGTTCTGCGAGTTCGTCAGGCTTCCTGCGCCGCGCATGGCGTACATGTCCGGCACGCTGGTGGCGTTCTGTCCCAGCGAATACACCTGTTCCTCTTCCGTGTCGGGGTTGAAGCCGTTCCATGCCATTCCGTCAACGAACAGTTTCTGTATCTTGCACGAGTATATCAGTTCCACGTCATCCACATACAGGTCGTTGCCTTTGGTGATGCCCGCGTTCGAGAACGCGTTCGGGGCGTTGCCTGCCGAGAATATCACGTTCACCTTCTCGGGGGCGTCGTCGCGGAGGTAGTATATCGGCACGCGGATGTTCGTCCATCCCGCGTACGTTGCACGTTCGCGGTGCCAGCCTTCGGCCACTTGCTTGGCGAATGTCGAGGTGCCGCAGGTGTTCCCGTTGGTGCTTTGGCGGATGTCGCATTCCTCGTTCGTGTGGTTTGAGCCTTTGCACGAGCCGCCTTTCGAGCGGTAACTCGTGCCTTTGCTCTCGCCCTGCCAGCTGTAGAACACGATGTTGAAGTCCTCGCTCGTGGCGCCGCTGCCCGTGCGCTTTATCCATACCGACAGGGTGTCGGGACGGTAGGTGAAGTTGATGCCGCCTTCCGTACCGCCTGTTCCGGTACTCGTGTCAATACCCTCTATCGCACTCCATGCTTTTCCAAGACTGAAATATCCGGGAGCCGTCTCCTTTACGCCCGCCGCACCGACCTCCTGATTGGCAACATAGGCGCAACTGCCCGTGCGGCCCTCTTTCTTGTACAGGAAGGTGAATTTGAAACTCATACCCAATGCCGACTGCGACACGTTGCTCCCGTGCCAGTCTTTCGGCTGCGCGTTCCCGTCGAATGAATCCGACCAGTCCTCGAAATGCGGGTCAGGCAGTTGCTGACCGTAAGCCTGCATGCCCTGCATCAGCAGGAGCGTGAATAGTAAGTAAGTGATTTTCTTCATAGGTGTGTTATGTGTTTGTAGTTCTTTCGCGGTAGTTTTTGTTTCCTGTGTGCCCATAATAAGGCAGGGTACAATAAACGCGACAAAAGTACAACAACCACTATATGCAAAAAATACCTTTTCTTAAGAAAAGATTATAATTTTCTTCGGTTTCTTGCTCAAAAACGCGTTTTTTCTTAAGAATAGGCTAAAAGAACCGGGTACGTTTGCACAACCCGCACCAATCCTGTACTTTTGCCCCCCGTATTGATTATCGCGACTATGAACAGACATTTTGTATTCATTCTTTGCCTTGTGGCGGTTCTCACTGCCTGCCAGCCTTTCCAGAAGCGTAACCGTTCGGGAATCATCGCCGAGGTGGAGGGGCAGACGCTCACTCAGGAAGACATTGCCCGCCTGACTGCCGGCATGGCGCCCGGGGACAGCGCGCGCGTGGCGGAACAGTATATTCAGGACTGGGCCATCAGCATCCTCCAGTACGAGAAGGCCTCGGCGGCGGGCTCCGAACGCATCGAGCAGCTTGTCGCCGACTACCGCCGCCGCCTCTACCGCGAGGCGTACGAGCAGATGCTGGTGCGCAAGTATATGCCCAAGCAGATTGACGACTCCCTCGTTGCGCGGTTCTATGCCGAGCATCAGCAGCAGTTTGTCCTCCGCGAGTCCATCGTCAAGGGTATTCTTGTCGTACTCCCGCAGGGCGCGCCCGGACAGGACAAGCTCAGGAAATGGCTTGCCAGCCCGCAGGACGAACTGGAGAACATCGAGAAGTACGCCTACCGCTATGCCGCCGGCTACGAACTCTTCCTCGACACGTGGAAGACGGCGAACCAGCTCCTCCTCCGCCTGCCGGTGGATGCGCGCACGCTCCAGACCGAACTGCGCAAGGACAGGCTCATCGAACTCGGCGACTCCGCGCAGGTCTGCTTCCTGAAGGTCACGGACAGGCATTTCGCGCAGGACCCCATGCCGCTTGATTATGCCGATGCCGACATTCGCAACATCCTCCTCAAGCAGCGCGAGATATCTTTCTTGCAGCAGCAGCGCCACGAACTCTATGAGGAGGCGGTCAGAAGCAAGAAAATCCTCCGCACCGAATCTCGGTGAGAACATCTTGTGCCGCCTCTTCCTCTCCTCGGCGGCGCATCCGTGCGCAGTTACGTGACCAAGAACGTAGCAAAGAAGTAACTAGGCTGTGTTATTCTTGTAACAAGCCCGTATTATCTTTGCTTCTCCGTAGAAATAGTAGGTTGTTAGTAGGTGATTAGTATGTGATTCCGCTATTTTTGTACTATTTTTGCGCTATCCTTGCCGGTATCCTGCAATGGCATCCTTATCGGGCGCAACGGCAAGACTTATACCTTATAGGGACAGGAACTGAAATAAAAAAATACATAATGCGACTTTTTGCCATACGAATGTTGCATATTGTTATTGTATGTATGCGGAAAAAGCCGTACCTTTGCGCGCTTGTTTTGTTCATGCGAACAACAAACGGTGAAAAACAACAAAAATCAACAATACAATGAAAAAAAACAAACTATTTACCCTGCTTGCAGCACTGGTGTGCGTTACAAGCATGGGGGCACAGAATGTGGCGAAGGTGGGAGATACCGAATACATCTCATTTGCGACAGCTGTGTCCAACTGGACTAACGGCACTACGCTACAACTGCTGGCGGATATTGAATATGCCGATCCTATTACGGTGGAAGGTAAGACCGTCACGTTGGACCTTAACGGTCACGGTATCCGTCATACGGGCGTGGAAGGTCTGTTCTGCGTGGTGAACGGCGGTAATCTGACCTTGAATGACAGCGACCCGACCACAGAGCATAAGTTCTCCATCGGCGAGAACGGCTTTGCCACGCTGGACGAAACGAACGGTACGCTGACTATTAATGGCGGTTATCTGACCGGCGGTATCGGATGTAACAACACTGCATATCTCAGGAATGCGCAGTACAAAGATGGCGGTGCCTTCTTTATGTATAACGGAGCTACTGTGACGATGAACGGCGGTACGCTGATTGGTAACGGCGAGGCGGCAAACAACAGAACCGGCGGCGCCGTATTCATAACACGCGACAGCCATTTTATCCTGAATGGAGGAACCATCACCCGTAACAGAGCCAAGTTCGGCGGTGGTATTTCCCTTTATGGAGGTCGGCCGACTGCCGATATAGTGGAGCAGGCATCGTCCGTCCTGGAGATTCACGGCGGCGAGATTTCGTATAATTATGCCACCGGCAATTCAGGCGGCGTACATACCAATGGATATTCTTGTAAAGAGACCCTCATTATCACCGGTGGCTCAATTATCAACAATATCGTTCCTGCGGGAGCGAATGCCGCAGGATTGATTGTGGACAACACGAATACGACCCTGTATCTGTCCGGCAACCCGGTCATCAAGGATAATCTCAGGGGTACTCAACAGGAAAATATCCGCTTGAATACAGGTACGTTGCATATAAACGGCGAGATGACCAATACGGAGCCTGTTCATGTTTTCATGCAGAATCCGAATGTGTTCACATCCGGTCTTTCTGGCAAAGGAAACGCCTCCAATTTTGCAAGTGACAATAGCGGTTACGGCGTAAAACTCAATTCAAGCGGTGAAGCCGCGTTAGCACTAATGGCTTCTATTGACGCTGCTCCGACAGCCATCAGCGAACTGGTGTACAATGGCAGCGCGCAGGCACTCGTCAATGCCGGTACTGCCACCAACGGAACAATGAAATACTCGTTGGACAACAGCACGTGGAGCGCGTCTGTGCCTGCCGTCAAAAACGCTGGTGACTACACCGTCTATTATATGGTGGAAGGAGATGCCGGTCATGCGGACTTCATTTCTTCGCCCAACACGGTGGCTGCAAGTATTACCAAAGCCCCGCTGACCATCACGGCGGACGATCGCACCCTCGAGTATGGTGACCCTGCCTGGTGGTGCTATCATGCCACCTACTCCGGCTTTGTGAATGGCGAGGATGCGGCTGTTTTGAGCGGAGCGGTACAATTTGACTGCGCATACACCAATGGCGGCAACGCCGGTACGTATTCTATCACGCCTTACGGCACCACGTCTGACAACTACGCCATCTCCTTTGTGGCGGGTATAATTACCGTCAACAAAGTGGCTTCGGTTGTCACCATCGCTCCGGCGGCTGTTGAGGGGTTGGTTGCAAACGGCTCTTTGCAGACCCTTGTTACCGCCGGTACGGTGACTGGCGGCGAGTTGCAATACAAACTCAATGACGGTGCATGGAACACAACCCTTCCGCAAGCCGCTGCTGCCGACACCTACACCGTTTGGTACAAGGTGGTCGGTGACGTAAACCATAACGATATAGCCGCAACATCTCTTGTGGTAACAATCGCCGCTCCGGCACAGAACGCGGTAAACATCACCGCCAACCTTGACCCGCAGCACGCAGGCGTTTACTACAGCACGTTCTATGACAGTTCCGTCAGGTTCGCGCTGCCCGCAGGTGTGGAGGCA
>JAGCWE010000029.1 GCA_017962005.1 Paludibacteraceae bacterium
AGGAGCAGTATCTCTGTCGCTACTTGGAAGTGTACAGTGACTACATCCGGCGGCTGACAACGATGGCACGCAAGGCGGGAGAGAAGGACACGACTGCCTTTATGAACCGCGAGATGGAGAATTTCTACCGGTCGTTCGACGATACGTTCCTTTCGCTATACGGCACGTTTGTGGAGGATTTCAACGCCCTGCTCAAGCCCGAGGCACGCATCACACCCAAGCCCGGCGAACGGATGACGGTCGAAATGAGAATTTTCGCACTCATACTACTCGGCATCGACAGCAGTGCAAAAATAGCCGAACTGCTTTGCTACAGCCCCAACACCATCAGTAACTATCGGGTCAAGATTAAGAACAACGCATTGGGGAACCGCAATGAGTTTGAGCAGCAGATACACGCGTTGGCAGCAAGAAACAGCCTACAATGAGCATAATGTGTTGATACGTCCGAAAATTATGCTATCTTTGCGGCGTTTTGTCAGGCAATTATTGTTCAACCAAATCATAAACCATTATGAAACATTTGCTATTAGGAGACGAGGCGATTGCTCAGGGCGCGATTGACGCGGGTTTGAGCGGCGTGTATGCTTATCCGGGAACCCCTTCGACGGAGATAACGGAGTACATACAGATGCAACAGGCGAAAAGCAAGGGACAGAATACCATCTTCTGCCGCTGGGCGGCGAATGAGAAGACGGCGATGGAGGCTGCGCTCGGCATGGCGTATATGGGCAAGCGGGCGCTGGTATGTATGAAGCATGTGGGGATGAACGTCTGCGCGGACGCCTTTATGAACGCCGCCATCACGGGCGTTAACGGCGGACTGGTGGTCGTGGCGGCGGATGACCCGTCGATGCACTCTTCGCAGAACGAGCAGGACAGCCGCTTCTATGGCAAGTTTGCGATGATTCCTACGCTCGAACCCAGCAACCAGCAGGAGGCATACGATATGACGCAGGCGGCTTTTGACCTGTCGGAGAAGATGCATACGCCTGTGCTGCTGCGTGTTACGACCCGTATGGCGCACTCGCGTGCCGTCGTGGAGACCACGGAAAGTCCCAAGGCGCAGAACGCGATGTCGCTGCCCGGGAACGTGCAGCATTTCATTCTGCTGCCCGCCTTCGCAAAGAGGAACTACGCTGAATTGGTGGCGGCGCAGCCGGAGTTCGTGCGTCTGTCCGAGACTTGCGGGCACAACCGCTACGTGCGCGGCACGCGTCCCGAACGCGCTATCGTCACCTGCGGCATAGCCTACAACTACGTGATGGAGGTGCTTCACCACAAGGATGCCGACGAGTGGCGCAACGCGAGCGTGCTGAAAGTGACGCAGTACCCGCTGCCCGAGGCGATGATACAGCAGATGGTGAAGGACGGTGCCAAGGAGATATTGGTGGTGGAGGAAGGCCAGCCCGTGGTGGAGGAACTGCTTCGCGGTATGGTGCCTTCCGATGTGCGCGTTATCGGACGTCTGACGGGTGCGCTGCCCCGTATGGGCGAACTCTCGCCCGACTGCGTCCGTCAGGCGTTGGGTATGAAGGCGCTGGCGACTCCCGAATCGGACAGTCTGGTGGTCAGCCGTCCGCCCGCGTTGTGCCAGGGCTGCGGCCACAGGGACATGTATGCTGCCTTGAACGAGGTGGCGCGCGAATACGAGCAGCCGCGTATCTTCGGCGATATAGGTTGCTACACGCTGGGCGCCCTGTCGCCTTTCCATGCCATCCACGCCTGCGTGGAGATGGGTGCGTCCGTCACGATGGCGAAGGGCGCGGCGGATGCCGGACAGCATCCCGCTATCGCTGTCATCGGCGACTCGACCTTCACTCACTCGGGTATGACCGGACTGCTTGACTGCGTGAACTCCAACGCCAATGTGGTGGTGCTTATCTCCGACAACCTGACCACGGGTATGACCGGAGGTCAGGACTCCGCCGGTACGGGTCGTCTGGAGCAGATTTGCTACGGTGTGGGCGTGGAGAAGGAGCACGTGCGCGTGGTTGTTCCGCTGCCCAAGAACATGGACGAAATCAAGCAGGTGCTGCGTGAGGAGATTGACTACAAGGGTACCAGTGTGGTCATCGCCCGCCGCGAGTGCATCCAGACGCTCAAACGCCACCTCAAACAAGCCAAAAAGTAATCCTGAAAAGCAAACACAACTATGAAAAAGAATATTATTCTTGCCGGTGTGGGCGGACAAGGCATCCTCTCCATCGCAACCGTTATAGGCGAGGCTGCTCTCGCCGAGGGTCTGTATTTGAAGCAGGCGGAAGTGCACGGTATGAGCCAGCGTGGCGGTGATGTGCAGTCGAACCTGCGCCTCTCCTCCGACCCCATTATGAGCGACCTCATAGAGAAAGGCGATGCCGACCTTATCATCTCGCTCGAGCCGATGGAGGCGCTGCGTTATGTGTCTTATCTCGCGCCCGACGGATGGATTGTCACCTCGTCCGTGCCGTTTGTCAATATCCCTGATTATCCGAATCTTGACGAGGTGCTGAACCACGTGAAGGCGTTCCAGAACCACGTGCTGCTGGATGTGGAGACGCTTGCCAAGGAGGCGGGTGCCCCGCAGCAGGCGGCCAATATGGTGCTGCTCGGAGCCGCTATCCCGATGCTCGGCATCGACCACGACAAGATGATTGCCGGTGTGCGTCGTGTCTTCGCCCGCAAGGGGGATGCCGTGGTGGATACCAACGTGGCGGCTGTCGAGGCGGGTTACAATGCCTCCAAGCATTGACGGATTGGGAGAGTAAGCTGCTCACCTGACAGGGAAAAATCCACGTCAGGCGGGCAGTTGTCGCTCAAATACTCCCCTGAACCCCTGCCGTGCGATGCTCTACGCCGAACACAAAGCGCAAAACCACACAAAAACAACCGAAAAATCGACATTCTATGACA
Organism: Paludibacteraceae bacterium; assembly: GCA_017962005.1. Lineage (GTDB taxonomy): Bacteria > Bacteroidota > Bacteroidia > Bacteroidales > Paludibacteraceae > Colicola. The sequence goes on from JAGCWE010000029.1 coordinate 2,896, forward strand.
TGTCTCCCTGTGCTATCCTCGCCATACCCCATCCAACCTCAACAAGAAACCCGATTCCAAAGTCATAGCCGCTACTATACAAACAGAGAAAATCATCCCCAATCACACCAAAATCGCACAAAACGCAACATATATTTGCCCAATTCCGGCAAACATCATATCTTTGTCGCCGAAACAGAAAGATATGTTCCCCAGAGAATCACAGGGCATAGAGTTCAAACGCTTGTGGAAAGATGACTTTTTCCGCGAATTGTGCGCTTTTGCCAATTGTCAAGGCGGGACACTCTATATCGGTGTGGAGGACGACGGTACGGTCTGCGGCGTAGGGAATGCCGAGTACCTGCTTGAAAACCTGCCGAACAAAATCCGAAACACATTGGGACTTGTAGCGGAGGTCTGTCTTCATTCTCAAGAGAATAAGGAGTATGTCACCGTGTACGTTCAGCCGCAGGAAACAGCAGTTTCTTTTGAGAGCAAATATTTTGTCCGTAGCGGGAGTACCACGCAGGAACTTCGCGGACAGGAATTGGCGGTCTTTTTGCGAAACAGGTTGAATATCCAATGGGATGCGCAGATTCGATTAGATGCACGGTTGGATGATATTGACGAAGAAGCCGTCCGGTATTTTGTCTTCCGTGCCATTGAAGCAAAGCGTTTGGATGAGAATACCCGTATGGAAAATACGGAAGCCGTCTTGCGCAAATTAAAACTGATGACAGTCAGCGGTGAATTGACCAATGCGGCTCTGATGCTTTTTGGAAAGGATATCGAACGGTGGTGTCCGATGCCGGCTTTTCGTATCGGACGGTTCGGAGTCAATCAGGCTGACTTGATGTCGGACGACAATATTATATGTCCGTTGATATGGATGCCCAATAGAGTGATTGAGACATTACGCAACAAGTATCTGGTATCAACAATGCATTTTCAGGGAATGAACCGTTCGGAAACATTAGAGATACCCGAGGATGCATTGCGCGAGATGTTGTGTAACGCCATTATACATCGCGACTATGAAAGCACTTTTATTCAGATGAGGATATGGGACGACTATATGGAATTATGGAATCCGGGTACACTTTTTCACCCGATGACGGTGGAAAATTTGTATAAGAGACACGAATCCTATCCACGTAATCCATATATCGCAAAGGTGTTTTATTTGGCGGGACTCATTGAAAATTGGGGGCGCGGATATGAAAAAATCAGGGTTGAATTTGAGAAGGCTCATCTGAATATACCTGTCTTTGAGCAAGTGCGTGGAGGTATTATGGCCACTATTCAGCGTGAAGCGTTTATGCGGATGCAAAACCGAAGTGCTGACACGCAGGGAATAACACAAATTGAACAAGTAACCGAACAAGTTAAGAATTTGATTTGTTGCTTGCAAGGTGTGAGTATGAGCAAGGCGGAACTCCTTCGTTTGAACAAGTTGAACAAGCATGGGAAAGTGTCCCGTTCAGGTTTGGAACGCCATTACCTGCTCCCTGCCATGGAAGCGGGATATGTTACATTGCTTTATCCTGACACACCGAAACACCCGAAACAAAAGTACATTCTGACAGAGAAAGGTCAAACTCTGTCCGATACCATTTTATAGAACTAAACACTATTTTTTCGCCTATGACCCGACCGCACCGCTAACCGGTGCAACGACATACATATTTTAAGCGTAGTAAGCCAAGCTTGATTCTTCGAAACCCTAGACAAGTTTACAAGAATCATTAACAATTCAAGCACGGTTTTTATGTACGCTCGCGTTTTCAGCGTGAGTTTTCCGTGCATAATTTGAATTGTTAAGGTAAGTCTAGGACCTCGAAGAATCAAATGAAGCGAACGAAAGTTCACGCTTTCTTTATGCTTTATATGGTCTATTACGATACGAAAAAAGTGCACATTTCAACACAGGATTAACACAGCATTAACACAGGATTAACACAGGATTGCAAAACGAACACACAAACATAACAGTGAGGTGCCCCCATTTTATTGGACGGGGTTAGTAAATATTGTTGGCCGTATGCGTGTTCATCGACAAGTTGTTCATATAGGTCTGCCTGTA
>JAGCWE010000030.1 GCA_017962005.1 Paludibacteraceae bacterium
AAATAGGTTGACTCGGAGAAAGAACAATAAAATTATCAATTTTTAAGATCCGAGTTATTATGGTACGAACATTTAGAACTCATTTTGTGCTCTCGGTAGAAGAACTATGCAAGCGTCGAAAAGGCCTACATGTAAAGACTGCTTGCGAACTGTTTGGCAAAACAAAACAGGCCTATTACAAAAACAAGACAGACGGGGAGGAACGCCTTCGTCGTGAAGAACGTATCATTGACACAGTCAAGCAAATACGCGAGATAGCTCCCGGCACGGGTGCCCGTAAACTGTGGCTGATCATCAAACACATCTACCGCAACGAATGGACACCAGGTAGAGACCGGTTCTTTGGCATGCTGGACGCTCGCGGATTGCAACTGCCTCGTCCGAAACCTCGCCGTACGACCAACTCGAACCACCGTTTCCGGAAGTACAAGAACCTGATTCTCGGCTTTATCCCGCAATCGGCAAATCAGCTGTGGTCGGCGGACATTACTTATATAGACACAGAGGCCGGTGTGTGCTATCTGCACGTGGTTACGGATTCCTACTCACATGAGATTTGGGTTGGTGTATCGCGGATACGCTGGAGGCCAAATACACGTTGGAAGCGCTTCAGATATCAACAGCGAGCGGATAATATCTTCAACAGACGACCTCATTACCATCTGCCTCCGCCTCCGCTATATGAGGACAATGACACTGAGCTGCCTCCGCTGGCACTTGCGGGATAATAACCGACGCCGCCGAAGATAGCCGTTCCGCTGGCGGTGACACCGGATTTGAGGGTAGGGGTGGATGCGCCGGAAACCACCATTGTGGAACCTCCGGAAGAGGGTGTTTTGAAGGCAAACACATTACTTCCAACCGTCAGTGCGTACCAGGTGTTCTTGCTCCAAGATGATGCTTTGTAGCAGCTCTGTGTGAGGCTTGCATTGTTCTCCAACCCGCCGATTGCCACAAGTGTCCCGCCCTGGACATAAAGCTTGTACCCGCCTTCGGTATTGGCATCTATCGCCACTTCCGGACTCGACGCACTTATCGCATATATCAAACCTCCTTTGATGTAGCAGTTACCATTCGCATCAATACCGTCATTGTTGGTGGCGCGTGCATATACCATTCCGCCACTGATAGTCAGATGACTGGCCGCGTTAATCGCGTCATCCAGAGCATTGATAGCGACCTCTCCGCCACTGATATTCAATGTGCTCTTGCTCTCCATTCCTTCGCCTCCTGCGCCGGACGTGGTAATCGATATCTTACCGCCGGAGATGGTCACTGCACCGTCTATTTTGATGCCTTTCGGCGATGATTTGTAGTTGGTTCCATACCTATCCAAAGCGCTCGAACTGGTCACAACGCTCAACGAACCGGTGGACGAGGCCACAACAGCATTGCCGCTGGTGGAGATGGTGATAGCAGCCGAATCGCTTACCGCAAATGTTCCGTCTCCGCTTATTCCCTTTCCTCCGGCACCCGTACTGCTTAGATTCAGCGTTCCGCCACTGATGGCGATGTTTCCATCTGCACTCAGACCCGCGCAGGATTTGGTCTTCAGTTCGTCGCTGTCCCATGCTCCTCCGCCGGTGGTAGTAGCGTTAATCGTGCCGCCGGTGACAAACACATCGCCTTCGGCTTTGATACACTTGGCTGCGGCCGCTGAGACAGAGACTGTGATTGTGCCGCCGGAGATATACACGTTGCCGCTGTCTTCACCTTCATGGTTGGTGGTTTGTCCTGTCGAACCGGTGGTCGTGTCCTCAATATCGCATTGCAACCCATCGTCACCGATTCCGCTCAGGGTGATTGCACCGCTTTCCATCAGGAAGAACTGCTCGCAGTTGATGCCGTCGCCCACAGATGAAAGCACATTGATTGTCGCATTTTTGACGGTGATGTACTCGCCTGTTTTGATACCGTGTTTCAGATTGCCATACACATTGAGTGTTCCTTTCTGCTTGAACTCGGCATGACCTTTGATGTACAGTGCTCCTTTTTGCGAGCCTGAAGAAGCGTCGCGCAGCGTGTTCGTCGTGCCGGTAATGACCTTTACGTTGATACGCTTGCTGTTCTGCACATGTATCGCCGCACCCGAGTAAACAGGCGTGCTGTTGGTCAGGGTCAGACCATTTAGCTCCAACGTTGCTTTATATTCGCCGGAGGTGTAGAACTCCCCGTTTGTACTGGTGCCCGAGAGGCTATATGTAATCTCTGTCGCCAAATCACTGCTCTGCGCAATAGACACGTGTGCGCCACTTTGCGCAATCGTCACGTAACGCTCAATGTTTCCGGCTACGGTGATAGCCACCGAACTGCCGTTGTACACCACGTTTACCGCGCTGTCCCGAACGGCTGTCTCATCTACGTACATATTATCTATTTCGCTCAATGTGAACGATTTGCCCATGACCGTCAGGGTGGTTCCGCTCTCGTACGGCATAGAACCCGCCTGCGACGCAGGGAATAGATAGGTCACATTCCCTACCTGCACGTTCAGCGTTTGAGCCGTCAGCAGACCGCTAATCGCTAATCCGCCTATCACTAATCCTATAATCCTCTTCATAAACATCCTCCTTGTTTTGTGCAACCGTTTCATCGTATTATCACCGTTTGCGCACTGCTACCTTGTTTAATCACGTATGTGCCCGCGGGAAGACGCCCCGCTGCTTCACGCAAATTGTCGAACGTACCAACCCCGATACCCGTCACCGTAAACGCTTCTACAGGCTGCTCACCGTTCAACACGTTCTCCAATGCAGTAACACTGCCATCCTTGGAGAATTGCATCGCTGCCAAATCAGTCAGCGTAAACACTTGACTCCCGTCTGAGTTGGTTACAGTCAGTTCGCTGCTACTGACACTCAAAGTCATGTTCGTCACCGACAGCGCTGTTGTCGTTCCTGCCGTATTGACAAACACCAGATAGGCATATTCTCCGGCCTGCACCATTATCGCGCATGCAAGCAATGCCACTACTGTTCTAATCCGTCTCATATTTTCCTCCTTTTCTTTATGTTTTGAAATCGGCTGCAAAGGTACTGCTTTTTTTTGACGTAAACATTACCTATTTATGGGAAATTATTTGCTAAAAGTAAGATTTTTGCTTAAAATGCTTGCATATATCAAAAAAAAGCAGTAATTTTGTGCCCAAAATGATGTTTTTATGGAAACACAACGTGCTTTTGAGGAGGCGTATCGCACGATTGAAAAGACAGAAGTGGTTGTTCTGCGCAATGTGCATGGATTTCCTGTGCACAACAGAGATATCATTTCTCCGTACCTGATGTTGTTTATTTGTCATACCGGTTCGTCTCGATCTCTATATGATATGCGCGAGGTTGTGTTCCGAGCAAATGAAGTGGCGATGGTTCTACCGGGTCATATCATTCGCCCGATTGATTTCAGCCCCGACTATTCCATTACCGTCATCATGCATTCCATCGCTTTCGAACAGAAGATGACAAAAGAACGGTTAACCCATGACCGTAACAAGTTTCACGAACTCCCGGCTTGCCTTATGACAGATGAGGAGATGGCGCAATTCATGAAAGCCGTGGATCTGTTGGAAATCATCAGCGAGTCGCCTGTTTCCCGTTATCCGCATCGTCATGATATGCTTTTGGCCCAAACCGATATTATGGTGGAAATGCTTGATGCCTGCCGACATCAGATGGACAAAGAAACAATCGCAACCAGTCGCAAACGTTCCGTTTTCAACACTTTCTGCAACCACTTAGCCGTTCACTACCAAGAACAGCACGAAGTGGCTTTCTATGCAGAAAAAGCCCACCTTACGCCACGCCATTTCTCCGTGGTCATCAAAGAAACAGTCGGCTTGTCTGCCAGCGATTATATCGAACAGTATTTGGTTACGAAGGCCAGAAACCTTCTGTCCACCCGTCCCGACTTGTCCGTGCAGCAAATCTGTTACCACCTCGGCTATGCCGATTCTCCGTCTTTCTGCCGTTTTTTCAAACGTCACACCGGCGTCACGCCAAGCGAATACAGAGCTACCGTACAATAGTTGTCGCCGCTGCTGTCGTTTCCAAGCACAATGACAGACGACCTCATGAGAAGGGTGCTTTTATTGTTGTTACCATAAGTATTGCTATTGGCAGTATGTGTTTCATCATTCCTGTTTTGCCTTTTGCCCGTCAATCATTTTGATGAGTTTGGCAGGATTGCCGCCGACAATGGCATTGGCTGGAACATCTTTGGTCACGACAGCTGCTGCGGCTATGACGGCATTCTCTCCCACGGTCACCCCCGGCAGGATAGTGGCTCCGGCTCCAACCCAGGCGTTCTTGCAGATACGAACGGGTTTGCAGATGAGAATCTGGCGGTCGTAGAGGTCGTGGTTATTCGAGATGAGTTGCACGTTCGCGGCAATCATCGCCCCTTCGTCAATCGTGATACCTCCGCGACCCATCATCAGGCAGTCGGGCATAATCATAACGTTTTTGCCGATATGCACCATGTCGAAGCACACTCCTTTCAGAGGCGGTTGAACCATACTGCCTTCACCGAGGTTGTCTCCGAACAACGCTTTGGCAGCCTCTTGCTTTTCAGCAGAATAAGGCATACAATTATTAAAACGATGCAAC